>CAZAFX010000006.1:0-17631 GCA_964484895.1 uncultured archaeon
TGTCGTCCTTGACGCGGTCCTTGATATCTGCGATATTTTCTTGCACGATGTCGTCGTAGTCCAGCTCGTCCGCTTCCGTGGCCTCGTCCGGCTCCTCGATGTCTTCCGCAGCCTCGTCCACATCTTCCTCGTCCGCTTCAGCCTCCGCTTGCTCCGCGGCCTCGATGCGGGGCTGGAGCCACTCGATCAGCGTCACGCGGCCCTTGTTGTCGCGCTCTGCCTCAAGCACCTTGGCGGGGTCGAGGTCGTCGTCCTCCACCCGTTCCTTGATATCCCCGATATTTTCCTTGACGAGTGCGTCGTAGTCGGTGTCGTCGACGTCTTCCTCACCGGACGGTTCCTCCACCTCCTCGGTCTTGTCGGTATCATCTTCCTCCGCCTCCTGCCGGATTTCCTCGGCCGTTTTGCCCTCCTCCTGGAGCGCCCGCTTCATGTGCTCGGGCATGTCCGTCATGATCTTGACCTTGACACCGAGCGCGCCCGGCTTGGTCACCGCCTCCTCGTAGGCCTCCTGCACGAACTGCTTCGCGGTGTCGCCGCACTTCTTGACGTAGCCGTCGATGAACTTCTCGCTCCGCCCGCGGGACCCGGACAGCTTGCCGGAGATTTCGATCTGGACACCGACCGCGCCTGCGTCCATCACGCGGTAGGCGTACGTGTTCCCGACCCGTTTCGGGTGGCCGCCCTTCTCCAGCCAGCCGGCGATGTTCTTCGCGACCACGTGCGCGTCCAGGTCCGGCTCCTCGACCTCCTGTGCGTCCACCTGCGGGTTCTCGATGTTGAACTCGTGCTCGAACCGGTCGATAATCTCGTTGATCCGGTGGCCGCCCCGGCCGATGATCAGCCCGGGCTTTTCCGCGTAGATGGTGATATTGGTGGAGGTCGGCGTCTTCGTGATATCGATGTGGGAGTAGTTCGCCCGGTCAAGCTCCTGCTCCAGGAACGCCTCAAGCTTCGCCTTCCGGATGCCGTCCTCGATGAACTTCTTCTCGATCACGCGGATTCACCCACCTTCAGTGTGACGTGCGCTGCCTTCGGCTTCCGGCCGCGATGCCGCCCCGGCGTCAGCTGCCGGTTGCCCTGGTTGACCATCACACCGGTCACCCGCAGGTCGTCGGGGTTCATCCCCTCGTACTCGGCGTTGGACGCGGCGCTGTTCAGCAGCTCCAGCATCTCCTGTGCGGTCTTCACCGGGTACCGGCCGCCGTCCATGTCGCCCTTCCGGTGCGCGAGCTCGGCGTCGTGCCGGTTGAACGGCACCGGCAGCTCCTCATCGACCACCTGCTCTAGCTTGTGCCGCGCGTCCGCGATGGGCTCGCCATCGATGAACGCGGCGACCTCGCGCGCGTGCTTCCGCGAGATGGGGAGGTTCCGCCCCCGGGCAACAGCCTCGTCGTCATGCACTTGCATATGGTATCACGTCACTTGAGCGGGATGTACTTCGAGCTGCGCGTCGCGCCGAGGCCCGGCGCGCTGTGCTCGACCTCCTCCCGGTTGTAGGTGAACTCGCCGAGGTAGTGCCCGATCATCTCCGGCTCGATCTCCACGTCCACGTACGCCTGCCCGTTGTACACCGCGATGGTCTTCCCGACCATCTCGGGCACCACGACCATGTCCCGGTCGTGCGTCTTCACGTAGTCGTCCCGCCGGATCTGTTTCAGCAGCTTGGTCTGCCGCTCTGACAGTCCGCGCTTGATGGTGCGCCGCTTCCGCGCGTCCAGCAGCTCCGCGAACTCGTCCATATTCATCTTCTGCAGCTCCCGGAGGGAGTGGCCGCGGAACGTGAAATCGTCGTCTGCCATTGATATCGCCTAGTCGTTCTTCTTCTTGCCGGACCGCGACGCCCCGATGCTGCCCACCTTGCTGCCGGGCGATGCATGCTTCTACACGGTCTTGGGTTTCCCTGGTTTGGCCGACCCGCCGAACGGGTGGTCGACGGCGTTCATCGCCACGCCACGCACGGTCGGGTACTTGTTCCCGCGGGCCTTCTCCCGGTGGAACTTCTGGCCGGCCTGCTCCATATCCTGCTCCGGCCGTCCGCCGCCGGCCACGACACCGATGGTGGCGCGGCAGTCGGGGTCGAACTCCTTGAACTGCTTCGACGGCAGCCGCACCCGCGTCTTCCCCTGCTCATGTGTCACGACGAACGCGTACGTACCTGATGCACGGGCAATCTTCCCGCCGTCACCCGGCTGCAGCTCAATATTGTAGATAGGCACCCCTTCCGGGATCTCCCGCAGCGGCAAGGTGTTCCCCTCATCGATGGGCGCCGACACGCCGACATCAATCTCCTGCCCGACCTCGGCACCCTCGGGCACAAGGATGTTCCGCGTGCCCCCGTCCTCCAGCTCCACGACCCCGACCGGCGCACTCCGCGCCGGATCGTGCACGATATCCACGAGCTCCCCGGTGACATCTTCCTGCGGGTGCTGGACCTCGCCGCGGCCGCGCGGCGGCGACCGGTACGTCGACGAGCCCTTCCCGCGCCGCTGGCTGATGATGCGCTTCGTCATCTACAGCATCCCCAGACGCGTCGCCACGTCCATAGCATCCTCGGATGGGGCAAGTTTTACATATGCTTTCTTGGAGCCGCCCGTATTCGCCGTGTTCACCCGTTCCACGGCCACATCGAACAGGTCCTCCACCGCGTCCTGCACCTGCGGCTTCGACGCCTCCTCGTCAACGATGAGGACGAGCGTGTTCTCCCGGTCCACCAGGTCCATCGACTTCTCGGTCAGGTGCGGATGCTGCACCACGTCCCAGCCCTCGGTCATCGGAACATCCCCTCCTCGTCCAGCCGCTGCAGCGCTCCCTCGGTCCACACGACCAGCCGCCCCGGCTCCGCACCGGGCGCCAGCAGCTCGGCGTTCAGCTGGTCGACCTCGCACGCCTCGACACCGGGCACGTTCCGCGCCGCCCGGAGCGCGCCGTCGTCCTCATCCACGACGACCAGTGGCCCGGCCTTCTCCCGTGTCGGCCGGCCGCGCATCGTGCCCTTCCCGGCGCGCTGCTGCCGCGGCCGCACCCGGTCAAGCTCGTCGGCCAGTCCGAGCGCCTCCAGCGCGTCCACCATCTCGGCGGTCCGGTCGACGGACGCGAGGTCGTCGTCGGCCACCAGCGGCAGGTCCGCGTCACCGAGGTCGTGTCCCCGCTCCCGGACGGCGTCCGCGTCGGCGGTGGCGGCGATGGCGGACCGGATCGCCTTCCGCCGTTCCGTGTCATTGATATCCTTCGAGAGGTCCCGGTCCTTGTTCGGGCCGTGGGCCTTCCGTCCACCCGTCGTCTGCGGTGCCTCGCCGCCCGGCCCGCTCATCTGCATCCCGCGGCGGAACGTGATCTTCCGCGGCGTCCGCGAGGACGGGTACGACCGGCCCCGGATGCCACGGTAGGCGCGGCTGCGCTTCTTCCAGTGGGTCACGTGCTTCAGCCCGGCCTCGGGGTCGTGCCCGTACGGCTGCCGGCGGTTGGCCTGTGCGGCCTCGACGGCCTTCTTCACGATGTCAGGGCGCACCCGCTCCGTGAACTGGACGGGAAGGTCCACCTCCCCTGCCTCGTCGCCGTCGAGCGTCCGCGTTGTCGCCATCATGTTCACGTCCTGATATGGGTGATATCCGGGTCGGTCGGGTAGTGCTGTTTTCGGACGGCCGGCCGGAACATGACCAGCCGCTTCTCCGGGCCCGGCACCGAGCCCTTCACCAGCACGGCCCGCGCGTCGACCTCGCCGTAGCCGCTGAACCCGCCCTCCGGGTTCACGGCGTCCGCGTCCTCGATGGCGAGCACGCGCTTGTTCAGCTCGGTGCGCTGGTTGGTGCCGGTCCCGCCGGGCTGGGGCACCTTCCACGAGGTGTGGTCGGGGTGCCACGGTCCGATGTTCCCTGCCTTCCGGTCGCTCTTCTGGGTCTTCCGGCCGAGCGTCTTGACGCCGTGGCGCTTGACCGGGCCCTCGAAGCCTTTCCCCTTCGTCACGCTGATGACGTCGACGTACTGCCCGGCCTCGATGACGTCGTCGACGGCGATGTCCTCGCCGAGCAGCTCCTCGGCCCGGTCCTGCTTCGTATCGATATCATCGCCCCCGATGGGCATCTCGAACAGCTCCGGGGTCTTTTTCCCTAGCCCGCTCTCCTGGGGCCGCGTATGCACCAGAAGCCGCACGTCCGCGACGGCGTCGTCATCCGCGATATCGTCCAGGGACGCACCGCCCTGCACCGGCGCACGCCGCTGCACCGCGTCCGACACGCTGTCGGCCACGACATCGGTCAGCGGCTGCATCCCGCTTCCCGCCTCCTCGTATGCGCGCACACCGTACACCGTGAGCGGCGGCACTTCGATGACGGTCACCGGGTCCGCGACCTCCTGCCCCTTCGTCGCGGAGTCCTGCTCGTCGTCGATCCGCAGCACTCGCGTCATGCCGGCCTTGTACCCGGCGAACCCGACGAGCTCGCCGTCCTCCGTCTCCTCGGGCGGCGTGAGCTGCGGGTAGAGCCGTGCGGCTCTCCGCTGTGGCTTGTACGCCAGCGATCCGCGACGTGGGTGGTTCTTGTCCGCCATGATGGGCACCTGTGCAGTGTCGGACCGGCCGCCCGGTCCTCGCAGAGGCCTCCGGTGGAGGCGTGCACGCCCAGAACACCTGTGTCAGGGCGTACCTGTACACGTCCGCAAGAACTTTTAAATAGGTGGCTCGGGGCGGTGGCGCCACCGAGGTCAGCCGTCGGTGGGCGGCGTGCCGAACCGGTTGGTGAGGAACCATTCCACGTCGTCATGGAACTCCTCGGCGGCATCCCCGCCGGCCGCGTACATATCGGTGTTGACCCCGAAGATGTCGAGCGGGAGGGTGGCCCCTGCCTTCCGGCCGTGGCCGCCGGCGTTCCACCGGCTGTCCTCGAGATCTGCCAGGACGTCCTCGAACGCCTCCTCCAGTTCCTGGCCGATGTTAGTGGTGTTGTCGGTCGTCCGGGCGGAGACCTTGATATACTCCTCGTCGACGACACCGGCGGTGATGGCGGTGTCCGTCCCCTCGACGGTCTTCAGGAGGGAGGCAGACACCGGGATGCCCACGACGTCCTCCACATCCTCGACGTATGAGATGGCGGTGGCGCCGTGCAGGGACCGGTTCGTGACGGCGCGGCCAAGGATGCTGAACGTCTCTTCGGACATCGGTGTCTGGAGGATTTCCTCGAGGTCGCTGTCATCGGCTGCCGGGAACATCCGGGCGAACGATGTCGCGTCGGCCGCGGTCAGCCCGCCGGCCCCTGGCATCATGTCGTCGGTATCGGTGTAGATGCCATGGAGGATGGCGGTCGCGGTCCGTGCATCCGGCCTCAGATCGAGATCGTGGATATAGTCGGCCATGATGCCGGCGGTCGCCCCACGGTCGGTCCTGACATCGAACACGGACATGCCGTCGGGGTCCTGGTCGGTCCAGGACGGATGATGGTCGATGAGGATATCGACCGCGCCCATATCAGCAATCGGCGTGGCGTTGGACAGGGTGGGCGTATCGAGCACCGCGATACCGTTGTACCCGCCATCGTCAACCGGGTCGTCCTCCGCCGTGTACCGGTCCATCTCAATCTCCAGCGCATTCTTGAGCGCGGCGTTCTCCCGGTTGTTGATCTCCCCGGCGTAGATGATGTCGGCATCCACGTTGTAGTGGTCCGCGATGTAGCTGAACGCGACCCCGGACGCGATGGCGTCGGGATCGGGCTTGTCGTGGAGTATGATCGCCCAGCTATCGCGCTCCGCGACTGCCTCCCCCAGGCGTGCGGCCTGCTGCCGCTGCGGTGCCTCGGCCGCAGCGGTGTAGAGGCCGTCGGCGATCATCGACTCGTAGTCGAACGGGAGCACATCATCATGGTCGACCGCGTCACCGGCGACGGCGGTGTCAAGCGTCTCCAGGTAGTCGGTGACGGTGTCGTCCACGGCCCCAAGCACGAGGACGCCGGTGCAGTTCTGCAGCGACTCCTGCCACTCGTCCTCATCCAGCTTGTCTACGGGGAGGTGGTCCGTATCATCGTGCGCGTCGGCAGCAGCAGCAGCGTACTGTGCTGCCTCCGTCTCCCCCGTGATGAGGGCGTACTGCGCCATGGCGTGTACCTCGTGTTGGTCGCCGAGGCTTAAAAACGAGACGCCGTTCTATACATCAATATAACATCTTATAAACATACAAAAGACGTTCGTCTGCGAGGCTGTCAGCCTTTGATGTTGACGACGGGGTGCATCCTGGCGACCTTGTCGCCGATGCCGACCGCGTCGGTGACCCGCACGACCTCGTCGACGTCCTTGTAGACGCCGGGCGCCTCCTCGGCGATGGACGCACCGCTCTGGGCCTTGACGTAGATCTGCCGCCGTTCAAGTTCCTGCTGCACGTCCTCCCCCCAGTAGTCCTTCTTGGCCTGTGTCCGGCTCATCGTCCGCCCGGCCCCGTGCGCCGAACTGCCGAACGTCTTCTCCATCGCGGTCTCGGTCCCCTTCAGCACGTAGGAGGCGGTGCCCATGCTGCCGGGCAGCAGGACGGGCTGCCCGACGTCGCGGTACGCGTCCGGGACGAGCGGGTGGCCGGCGGGGAAGGCGCGGGTGGCGCCCTTCCGGTGGACGTAGACCTCGCGGTCCTCCCCGTCGATCTCGTGGACCTCCTTCTTCCCGATGTTGTGGGCGACGTCGTACAGCAGGTCCATGTCCATCTCCTGCCAGTCCCGGTCGAAGATGGTCTCGAAGCAGCGGCGGACCTGGTGCATGATGAGCTGCCGGTTGACCCACGCGAAGTTGATGGCGGCGTTCATCGCCCCGTAGTATTTCTCCTCGAGCTCGCTGCCGGCCGGCGCGTACGCGAGCTCCTTGTCGGGCAGCGCCTCCAGCTCCGCCTGGTGTTCCTGCTCGATTTTCCGGAGGAAGTCGCTGCAGGTCTGGTGGCCGAGCCCGCGGGAGCCGCAGTGGATCATGACGACGACCTGGTCCGTCTCGAGGCCGTACGCCGCGGCAGCGTCCTCGTCGTAGATATCGCCCACGCGCTGGACCTCGAGGAAGTGGTTGCCGCTCCCGAGGCTCCCGACCTGGTGCCGGGCGCGGTCCTTCGCCTTCTCGGACAGCTCGCCGGGGAGGGCGCCGTCGCGGAACCCCTCGTCCTCGCAGTGCTCGAGGTCGTCCGCGACCGCATACCCTTCGTCCAGCGCCCACCGCATGCCGCGGGTGCAGATCTCCTCCACCTCCTGCTTCTCCAGCGTGCCGGCGACCGCGCCCTTCCCGAGGCCGCTGGGCGCCTTGCTGAACAGGATGTTCGCGAGCTGCTGCTCCTTGCCCTGCACGTCCGCGTACGAGAGGCTGGTGGTCATGACGCGGACGCCGCAGTTGATGTCGTAGCCGATGGCGCCGGGCGAGATACCGCCCTCCTCCGCGTCCAGGGCCACGACACCGCCGACCGGCATCCCGTAGCCCTGGTGTGCGTCCGGCAGCACGCACGCGTAGCTGTGGATGCCGGGGAACTGCGTGATGTTGCGGGCCTGCTCCAGCGTCCGGTCCCCGCGGATGAGCTCCAGCAGCTCCCCGGACGCGAACACGCGCGCCGGGACATGCATGTCACCCTCCCGTGGGATCTCCCACTCGAACTCGGACAGCTGCTCCACCGGCACCGCGGCGTCTTCCTCGGCCATGCGTGCCAGTACCGCGCGCACGGTTTTAAACCTTGAGCGCCCATGACGGGGCATGGGCGACGCCGTCACAGCGGACCCGGTCGATGCCGGGGCATCGGTGGAGCCGGACCCGTTCACCCCCACGCCGCATGATGGCGGTGTGACGGACTACCGCGGGGAGTACGACCTTGACCCGGCGCTGCACCCGTACGACACGTTCGGTGACGTGGACGACGTGGCGGCGTACATGGAGGACGTGGTCCATGACCTTGACCCGCGCGTCGGCGAGATCGTGCACGGTGACCTGCCGTCGGGGCGGCACGGCGACCGGTGGACGGAGGTGCGCGGCCTGACGACGCCCGCGCCCCGGGCCAACCGGTACCGGTTCAACGACGGCCTCGACGACCCGGTCGACCGCCTGTTCACGGCGTACCACGAGGGGCTGCACGGCGTCATGCACAACGTGCGCCGCGAGCAGGACGCGCTGTACGGGCCGCGGGACGAGGAGGCGTTCCTGTTCCTGAACGAGACGCTGGTCCCGTTCCTCTCTGACCAGGACAGCTACGCGGAGGGTCGGCCGTTCGCCGCCGCCCTGCTGGACGCGGTGGATGACGACACGGTGGACACGGCGGACGCCCTCGAGCATCTCTCCAAGGAGTACACGGTCGGCGTGGTGCAGTACGACGCGGACGGTGCGTTCGCGCCGTACGACGTGGTGGTGCGGGAGGGCGACCTGGACGAGGACGAACTGTACGCGGAGCTCGTGGAGGAAGGCGTCCCGGTGGACCCTGACGACAGCTACGTGCTGGAGTTCTCCGATCAGGACACGGAGCTGTACGCTGACCTGGTGGACGAGTTCGTGGACCGGGTGGACGACCGGTACGCGGCCCTGTACGAGGCGGGCGCGGTCCTGCCGCCGGGCGCGGTGGACCGGCTCTCCGGCGACGTGCCGGTGGACGCTGTCTACGGTCGCGACCCCACCCCTAGGGACAGTCCGGATGATGCGTCCAGTGACGCGGTGTAGCGGTGGGCTAGACGTCGAGCGTCAGCTGGAGCACCCAGCCGTCACCGGTCTTCTCTGCGATGATGTCGCCGTACGTGGGGGCCTTCACGTCCTGCAGCCGGTCCTGGCCGCCGATGCGCTGGCCCCGACCGGTCCCGCGCACCGTCACTGTCTCCCCGCGCTCCACGGTCAGGTCGAACTCGCGCAGGAGCACGCCCTCGACCTCGGCGATGTAGATGAGCTCGTCGACGAAGTCGTACAGCGCCGCCTCCAGCCCCTCGCTCTCCACGTCGATATCCACGGTCTCATCTGTCGTCAGGGCATCGATATCGGTCATGACCTGGAACACGGCCCGGCCGGCCTGGGTGAACGCTCCGGCGAGCGTGACGCCGGTGGCGCGGAACCCGACCTCCGAGGTGTGGTCCAGCAGGTCGAACGTGCCGGGCACCGCGGGGTCACCCGTCGAGCCGGTCCCGCAGCTCGGTCACCATGGCCCGGATGCGGTCGTCGGCGATGTGTGCCTCGGCGTGGTCGAAGAACTCCGCGAGGTCCCCGTACTTCCGGCGGAAGTGCTTGTTTGCCGTGTCGCGGTCGCCGCTCGCGTAGATGTAGGCCTGCAGCGCCATATCCAGCTGTTCGACATCCTTCACGAACCGTGCCGTGCCGGATTCGCGATCGTTGTACTCGTCCCACAGTGCCCGCAGCTCGTCGGTGTCGGTACCGGCCAGCGACAGCAGCTCCGTGATCGCCTCCCGCTCCACGTCCTTCTTCTCCCGCTGCTCGTCGTCTGACAGCTCGCCGGACGGGATGTCGCCCGTGATCTCCTCCTGGATATCGTGCACGAGCGCCATCCGGACAGCCCGGTCCCGGTCGTCCCGGCCGCGGCCGAGGAGGAACGTGAGGAACGCTGCCCCGAACGTGTGGCCGGCGACGGACTCGGGGTACTGGATGCCGTGTTTCATCCACCCGGTCCGTGGCTCCTCCTTGAGCCGCATCACCTTGACGAGGAAGTCCAGGTCCGGGAGCTCGGTGTCGCCGTTCATCGCTGCTCCATCCAGTCGTACAGCGGCCGGTCCCGGCCCCACTGGTCGTCGAACTCGTCGACCGTCCGCCACAGCTTGGTCTCGTCCGCGTCCCGCCGCACATCCCCCATCAGGTCGCCGTGTGTCGCCGCGTCAAGTGTCTCCGCCAGCCCGGCCGACGCCAGCAGCGCCGACACCGCATCGATCCTGTCGTACCCCTTCGCCACCAGCCCGGACTCGGGCGGGTCGCCACGGATGAGCTCCTTCGCCAGCATCTGGAACGCCGTAAACACGGTCTCGTCCTCGTCCTCCTTCCGCAGCAGGATGGGCGAGGAGATGCTGTCCCGCGGCGCGTCGAACACCCAGACCTGCACGTCGAGCGTCCGCCACTCCCGGCCGTACAGCTGCTCCATCGTCTCCAGTGCCCCGTCCATGCTGCGGAACCGGTCGACCACGCGGTCCCGGAACCGCTGCAGCGCGTCCATCTCATCCTCGTCCAGCTCGTTGCCCAACACCCGCTGCAGCTCGGTGCTTGTCAGGAAGGTCACGTCCGGCTTCACTCGTCATCACCCACGTACGCCTCCGCCCGGTCCTGCATCGCGTCCTTCAGCCCGATGAACACGCCGCCGTCCTTCCCACCGACGAAGCTGTTCTCGCCGGGGTGGATGATTTCGTTCAGCTCGGGATGCTCAACGTCGATATGGATGGCGTTGCTCCTCGTCGCCGCGTCCTTTCGGTGCACGTACACCCGCGCATCCTCCAGCTCCACCTTCGCGTCGGCCGGCCCGCTCATACACCACCATGCGCCCCCACCCCCTTTAAGCCTTGCCACACCCCCGCACGATAAAAGCCTTCCACCACAACACGCAGGTATGGACGGCCCCACGGTCCCCGCCCCGGACGCACTCTGGGACGACATCCGGGACGACGAGTTCGGGGACCGGTGGCGCGCGCTCGCCGCTGCCGCAGACAGCCGGGACCCGGACACGGGCGGCCCGGACACGCCGTGGGACGACCACCCGCTCCGCGACCGCTGCGGTACCCCGGAGCTCGCGGTCGTGGAGCAGGACCTCCCGGGAACGCTGTTCGGCTTCACCCGCCGCGAAAGCGGCCACGTCACGGTCAACCGCAACCTGTATGAGGTGGACAAGGAGCGCACCATCCGCCACGAGAAGACCCACCACCGCCACCCGAAGGACGAGCTCACCATCCGGTATATCAACGGCGACATCGATGTCCGGAACACCCTGAGCTTCCAGGCGAACAACGCCGCCCGCATCGGGAACGGCGCGGGCCGCGCCTCCGCGCGCCCGGCCGGCACGGCCGCGTACGGCGCAGCGGACGACGAGCGGTCGACCGCCTACGACGACCCGTACTGACCGGCACCGTTTAAAGCCGGGTTCTCCCAACAGCGGCCATGCGCGTCGAGAACCACACCGTCCGCACCATGGGCGACTGGGACGCCGTCGTCGACTTCTGCCGCAGCCTCGCTGACGCACTCCCCGACGCGCTCGAGGATGTCGCCGGGGAGTTCGAGGACTGGCGGCCCAAGCCGGGGGAACCCCCGCGCGCGGTCGCGGCACGCACCGACGACCGCGAGTCCATGTCGGAGACACGGATCGAACGCGAGAGCGAGGGAACCTCGGTGGAGGCACGCCGCGCCGGCCGCCGCCTCCGCGACTCGGGCAGTGACGCCGCCCGCGGCCGCGTCCACGACACGGTCGGTGACGTTGAGGCGGCGGGCGCCGCCACGGCCCGCAGCGTCTTCCCGGTGTTCATCCGGCTCCTCCGTTACGTCGAACGGTTCCTCTACCGCCACGTTGTCGGCCGTACGAGCCCGGACTTCTTTGAGACCCCGGACCTGACGGTCGCCATCGAACACCGTCCGCTCCGCGGCGACAGCTACACGGTCCGCGCAACGATCCACGACCCTGACACCCGCGACCGCGTCTTCACGGCCATGCAACAGGAATGACCCTCTGGCACCTGCCCTTATAACCCGGCGTGCCACAAGCAACGGTATGGACCAGCGGCTCCGGGCGATACCGGGCGACCCGTGGTTCCGGCGCTCCCTCGCCCTCTTCCTCGTCGCCATCCAGGCCGGCCTCGCCGCCGCGACGCTCGGCTGCGGCTGCTACGGCCGGTACTCCGGCGCACTCCTCATCGCCCATGCCACCGGCGCGGTGGTCGCCGCCCTGCTCGCCGCCGCGGTCGCAATCGCATTCAATTCTCTTCAGGAGAGTGACTCTACGGAAGCTGAGGATGGTCTCGAGTGGTAATCAGCCAACCATTGATGTCGTGCTCTCGTTCCGAGCCACGGCATCTACCGGGGGAGATACGGGGACACTTCCCTATTTATACCCTACATACGCATGAAATCCTGTGAGACGGACGCTCATGATTGTCGTGGCGGTCGTCCTTTTGGCAACAGGGGGGTTGCTGGTCACCAGGCAGTCTGCGGGTCCGGAGACGGATCGACCGAATATCGTGCTTGTCTCCTTTGAATCGACCCCGGCATACAAGCTTCCCTGCTACGGCTACACACGGAACACCACACCGCACCTATGCTCATTCGCCCACAGCGCTACACTGTATGAGCGCGCATACACCCCTGGTTCGTTCACTGCTCTCGCACTGTCAGGGGTTGCGACCGGCAAGTACCCGTATCGCGTGGGCGTGACCGATGAATACAGTAAGATACCGGACAAGGAACGGACATTGGCGGAACGACTCCAGGATGCAGGATACAGTACATACAGTATGGGGTATGAGGGCATCCCGGTCTATAACCACATGCAAGGGTTCCAGACGGTGCTCAAGGCGGTGCCGAAGCGGAACCATATCCTTCGCGCCCTCGCGCAGGAAGAGGGTCCCGTATTCGTCCGCGTTCACATCTGGGGGTCCCACGGTGGGTATGATCCCAACAGGATACAGAGCATGGAACGGAAGTGGCTCCAGAACTACACGCTCCAGTATATCGACACCGTGAACACGTCCCGTCGGACTGATGCGGCCACGTCATGGGATGGCTACGATGAGCAGCTCCGGGTGACTGACAGCGCCCGTATCCGCCGCGTCCTCCAGCAGGTCAAGGCAAGCGGAGAGTTCGACGACAGCCTCGTGGCAGTATTTTCCGACCACGGAGAACTCCTCCGCTACGCGGACGGTCGCCGCGGACATGAGGTGCCTGGGTACAGCGACCACCTGTTCCGCGTCCCGCTTATCCTCAAATATCCTGAACAGCGGCGAGGTGAACGGGTGGACCGTCTCGTTTCCACTCTGGATCTCTACGCCACCGCGCTGGATGCGGCGGGCGTGCAGTATGACGACACCACACTCAACAGCCGGTCCCTGACGCAGGCGCCCGGCCACGACACCGTCATCGTAACGGCGCTGCAGAAAGGGGTCGCCGCTGTGACGCCACAGCACAAGCTGTACCGGTGCGACACAGCAAACCGTGCACCGGGATGTGGCCAGGGTGTGGACTACGTGCTCCGCCGCCATAACGGCACCCACTGGCGTCCCGCGACGAATCATACTATGGCTCAGCAGCTCCAGCAGCGCATCCAGCAATATCTTGATCAGGTTAAGAATACGTCACTCACTGACGACCGCCGTATCCAGATGCAGGAACGCCTCCGGGAACTTGGTTACATCGACTAACCTGCTGAGGAAATGGCTGAAGCGCCGAGCCGGAGGCGCACCGAACATCGCCGCAGGACACTTCCTAGTCCTAAATCCGTGAAAGCGCCCGGACCCGGATTTGAACCGGGGAGGGCTTACGCCCACCAGCTTTCCAGGCTGGCGCGTTCGGCCAGACTCCGCCATCCGGGCACGGACCAGCGTTACCGGGATAGCTTTTAACTTGTAACTCGTGGCGCGCCGTCGCGCCAGAACTCACTCGATGATTTCGACCTCGATGTTCACGCCCTCGGGGACGTGCACGCGCATGATCTGCCGGAGCGCGCGCTCGGACTCGGACACGTCGATGAGCCGCTTGTGCACGCGCATCTCCCACCGCTCCCACGTCTCCTTGCCCTCGCCGTCCGGCGTCTTCATCACCGGCACGGTCATGGTGTCGGTGGGTAGCGGGACGGGCCCGGAGACCTCGGCGTTGTAGTCCTTCGACGTCTGGATGACGTCGTCAGCCACCTGGTTCACCTTGTCCACCGAGGTGCTCGACAGCTTCACGCGCGCCTTCTGCATCGCGTCCCGGGTTGGGGGTGGAAATCTTTTAAATCAGGCGTAGCTGGCAGCATGGCTCCGGAGAGCCGCGGTAGCATATGCGGACCTGCCCGTGACGGCTGGGGCCACTGTGGGTGGCAACCGAGCCCTGTCATCGCGGGCGCGCGGATGATTGACGTGGTCACCGGCGGCGTCGCCACGACCGCTGTTCGTCGGCAGGCGCGTCACGGCGCACGTCGCTGCCGTCCACATCGTACCGGTCCGCATCCTGGCCGGCGTTGTCCTCATCCCTGCTGCGCCACACAGCGAGCAGGCCAGCGCCGACGATCGCCGCCAACGCCACACCGACACCGAACCCGGGGGCCTCGGCCTGTGCCCCGTAGTCGGCGGCGGTCTGTGTCGCCTCGGGCCCGTACCGGACGCTGGTATCGACGGCGTACTGTGCGGCGTCGCGCCCCGCATCGTACAGCCCCGCGTCCTGGGCGGATGACTGCGCGGTGCTAATCGCCTCCTCCATGAAGTCGCTCATACGTACACCGCACGGTGGGAGCCTTAAATAACACGGGATAGCGAGTGCTGGCTGAAACGGAAAGAGAAAGGGAAAGGGACCGAAGCAGCGGGCTTATCCGCTACTTCTCCTTGAGGTCGATGCACATCCCGGCGCCGACGGTGCGGTCCATGTCACGGATGGCGAACCGCGCCATCTGCGGGATGTCATCGTTCTGCTCGATGACGAGCGGCTGCTGCGGCTTGAGGGTGACGACCGCGGACTCGCCCTGCTGGATGTAGTCCGGGTTCTCCTCCTTGGTCTCGCCGCTCTGGGGGTCAACCGTCTTCTTGATGTCGGTGAACGTGCAGGCCACCTGGGCCGTGTTCACGTGGAACACCGGGGTGTAGCCCTCGGTCACCACGTTCGGGTGGTCGAGCACGATGATCTGTGCCGTGAACTCGTCCACCACGGTCGGCTTCTCATCGGGCGTGCCGGCGACGTCACCACGCTTCACGTCGTCCTTGCCGACGCCGCGGACGTTGAACCCGACGTTGTCACCGGGGCCGGCCTCGTCGACCTCTTCGTGGTGCATCTCGATGGTCTTGACCTCGCCGCCCACGTCCTTGTTCAGGCGTGTGGACGCCGGCTCGAACGCGACGTTCTTGCCGAGCTCCAGCTGCCCGGTCTCCACACGGCCGACCGGGACGGCGCCGACACCCTTGATGTCGTAGTTGTCCTGAATCGGCACGCGCAGCGGCAGCTCAATCGGCTGCTCCGGCCGCTGCAGGTTGTCGAGGGCCTCGTACAGCGTCTCGCCGCTGTACCAGTCGAGGTTGTCCGAGTCCTCGGCGACGTTGTCGCCCTCGTACGCGGAGATGGGGACGAACTTGATGTCGCCCGGGTAGCCGACGTTCTGCAGGAGGTCTTGGACCTCTTCCTTGACTTCCTCGTACCGGCCCTCGTCCCAGCCTTCCTTGTCCATCTTGTTGACCGCGACGATGAGCTGGTCGATGCCGAGCACCTTCGCCAGGTAGGAGTGCTCCTTGGTCTGGGGCTGGACGCCATCGTCCGCCGCCACGACCAGGACCGCCGCGTCGGCCTGGGCCGCGCCCGTGATCATGTTCTTGATGAAGTCGCGGTGGCCCGGCGCGTCGATCAGCGTGAACATGTAGTTATCGGTGTCGAACTGCTGATGCCGCAGGTCGATGGTGACGCCCCGCTCGCGCTCCTCCTGGAGGTTGTCCATGGCGAACGCGAACTCGAACGTCTCCTTGCCCTGCTCCTCGGCTTCCTCCCGCAGTTTCCGCATCTCTTCCTCGGGAAGGCTGTTCGTATCCCATAGGAGCCGGCCGATCATCGTCGACTTCCCGTGATCGACGTGGCCGATTGATACCAGGTTGATGTGGTCCTTATCTGCCATTGTGTCTGTCACCTTGCAGTGTGCGGACACACCTTCCCCAATAACCTTTAAAAAGGGAACGGTGAAGCGACCGCAGAAACAGGGCCACTACCCCGTATAAACCCCGGAAAACACCGGTTCCGCCGCGCCCCGGTCAGTCGAGCGAGCCGAGCGACGGGATCTCCTGCTTCATCCCCTTCCGCTCCCGGATCTCCATGATGGTCTCCTCCTGGAGGTTCTGGGGCAGCGGCTCGAAGACCTGGTCAATCAGCGAGTAAAAGCCCTTGCCGCCGGTCGCGGACTTGAGCGCGGCCTCGAACCCGAACATCTCCCCGACCGGCACCTTTGCCTTGATGACGGCGGAGTCCTCCTCCTCGTCCATGTCCAGCACCTGGCCGCGCCGGTTGTTCACCTCGTTCATCGCCCCGCCCATCGCATCGGACGGTGTATCGATACGGATGGTCTGGAGCGGCTCAAAGATGACGGCCTCACCGTCCAGCATCCCGCGCGGGATGGCTTCCTTGACGGCAGGGATGACCTGGGACGGGCCGCGGTGGACCGCGTCCTCGTGCAGGGATGCGTCGTGGATCTTCACCTTGAGCCGGATGGACGGCTCCGCGGCCAGCGGGCCCTCCTCGACGAGCTCGGTGAAGGCCTCGTGCAGGAGTTCCCGCACCTCGTTGAGGTACTGGACGCCCCGGCTCATGTCGAGGAACACGTTCCCGTTCTTGATGAACCCGACGTTCTCGGCCTCCTCCTTGGGCATGCCAGCCTCGACGAGCGTGTCCCGGACCTCCTGCTCGTCCTGGTCCCGGACCTTGCCCTCGGGCAGCTCCCCCTCCATCAGCGTCTCGAAGACCTCGTCCTGGACCGGCTCAACCGTGATGTCGAAGGTGTTGTGCCGGTTCGGGGACTTGCCTTCGAACTCCTGGGACGCCTCCTGGATGGACTCCCGGTAGACGACGATGGGCTCGGACACATCGATCTCGATCCCCTTCTCCTGCAGGTAGCGCTCGACCTTCGCCTCGATATGCAGCTCGCCAAGCCCCGACACGAGCGTCTCACCGGTCTCCTCATCGATAGAGATTTGGATGGTGTTGTCCTCCTTCGCCCGCTCCCGCAGCGCCTCGATCAGCTTCGGCAGGTCGGACGTCTTCCGCGGCTCCAGGCTCTTGGTGACCACGGGCTCGAAGATGTGCTCGATCTGCTCGAACGGCTCCAGATCGGTCCCCTCCAGCACCACGGTCTCGCCGGCCCCGTAGTCCACCCCGGTCAGCGCCGCGATGTTCCCGGCCGGCACCCCGTCGATACTCAGCTTCCGCGGCCCGGAGTAGATGCCGACCTGCTGGACGGTCTGGGTCGACTTCGACCCGATCCCGTACAGCTCATCGCCCTCCTCCACGGTCCCGCCGAATACGCGGGCGGTCGCGATGGTGCCGGCGTGGGGATCGCTCTCCACGTTCGTCACCACACACACCGGGTCCCCGTCAGCGGAACAGTCCACCATCTGGGCCCCGTGCTCGGACTCGACATCGCCCGGCCAGATCTTCGGGATCCGGTAGGCCTGTGCCGTCCCCGGGTCCTCGAGGTGGTTCACCACCATGTTGAGGACGACCTCCTCGACGGGCGCTGCCTCGGCCAGCCCCTCGTGGTCCTCTTCGTCCATCTTCTCATAGATCGCCTCGAAGTCGACCCCGTGCTCCGCCATGTACGGCGCCGACGTCGCCCAGTTGTACAGCGCGCTGCCGAACGCGACCGTGCCGTCGTCCACGGACACGGTCCACTCGTCCTTGAACTCCTCGGGCGCGATCTTCTTGATAAGGTCGTTGATCTCGGAGATGATCTGCACGAACGTGTTCTGCATCTCCTCCGGCGACAGCTGCAGCTCGTTAATCAGCCGATCCACC
>CAZAFX010000007.1:0-5568 GCA_964484895.1 uncultured archaeon
CAGCTCCACGCAAGGTACGGTGCCACGACGGCTGCAGCGGTCCCGGCGTACGCGACGGCCGCCCGCCACGCCACCGCCCGGTCCCCGTCCAGCCACCGCGCGGTCAGGACGATGCCAGGAAGCGCCGCGAGCAGCGCCAGCGAGGTGAACTTGGTCAGCACCGCCAGCCCGGCCGCCGCACCAGCCCCGGCCGCCCACCGCGCCTGTCCGCTGCCGATCCACCGCCACGCACAGAGGACGGCGCCGAGCCAGAACAGCGGCAGCGCGGTGTCGACGAGGATGTCGTGGCTGAACGTGATATAGGTCGCCGACCCGGCCACAGCCACCGCCGCCAGCAGACCGGCTTTGTCGCCGTACAGGTCGCGGCCGAGCAGGAACGTCAGCAGGATGACACCGGTCGACAGCGCGGCGACGAGCAGGTGCGCCGCCACGACGCTATCCGTGACGGTGAACAGGAGCCCGAGCAGCAGCGAGAACAGCGGCGGCCGGAAGTCGAACTCGTCGAACGTGTTCGGCCGGTCGCCGGCGATGATCTCCCCGTGCTGCAGGTAGACGGTCTCGTCCCAGTAATGGTAGCCGGTCTTCACCGGCACCGTCCGCACAGCGAAGCCGGTGACGAGGATGAGCCCCAGCACCAGCACGACGCGCCGGTCCATGCCCCAGCCTTCCGGCCGCGGATTTAAACCGGTCGCGGTCACTCCTGCTTCATCAGCTCACGGAGGAACACGGTCGCGTAGCTGCCCTTCTCCAGCGTGAACGAGACCGTTGCCGCCCGCTTGTCCATGTTCAGGTCGTCGTCCTCCACGCCGGCCAGCGAGAAGTCCGTCACGGGCACGAAACACGGCCGGTACTCGCCCTCCGTCCGGAGATGCGGGAAGTCCTGCAGCTGGAAGTCCTCCTGCGTCACCCCGTCCTCCTCCAGCAGCTCCTGCATCACCCGCTCACCCTGCTCATCCCGCAGCGCCGTCTTGTACCCGACCAGCGGCAGCTCCTCGTCGGTATCGTCGAACCCGTCGTCGATGAGCGCGGACAGCGCCTCGTTGAACAGGTACGACTGGTACGCGTGGATGAACAGCTTCTGCAGCCCCTCCGGCAGCCGCTTCACCGCCCCGGTGTAGTCCTCGTCGTTCTTCGCGAGGTGGTAGAGCAGGATCTTCTCGTACCGGTACTGCTCCGGGAACTTCTCCGCCGCCTTCTCCACCTCCCGCGTCTCCCACAGGTCCTCCCGCACCTTCCGGATTTTCTCGTACTCCTGGTCCGACGGCTTCGCGATATACGTCCACACGGCCTCCTCGTACTCCCCCTTCAGGAGGTGCCGCCCCACCTCGTGCGTGATCGGCCGGTTCTCCCCGAACCGCTGCGGCCCGAAATAGTTCGGTATATACCCTTCAAGCTTCTCAACCACCGATTCCGCCCGGCTCCGGGCCTCGTCCGCTTCCAGCGCGATGTTCCGCACCACGATCTCAAACCGGTTCCCGTCCAGATCACCCAGCCCGATGGGATCGCCACGGCCCAGCACCTCCAGCTCCACGTCCGGGATGAACACGTGCTGCAGGTCCTCCTCGTCCAGTCCCTCCACCGAGATGTACTGCGTCGTGATCGCCCGCTTGTCCTTGTTCCCCGCGTACCCGAACCGCTTCCGTGACACGTGCAGGATGTTGGACAGCTCCCGGATCGCCTCCATCGTCGTCAGGTTAAACTTCTTCATCCGCGCCAGGACCGCGTCCCCCTTCTCACCGGCCTCGTGTTCCGCAACCTCCTCCACGACGAAGTCATCGATCTGCTCCTTCACCGAGCCGCCGATACCCGGCCCCTCGGAGTAGTAGCTCCACGTCGGCAATCCATCATCCATCGTATACCACCTACAGCAGGTCCAGGCGCCCCGTCACCGCGTCAACATCCCCGTCCTCGCCCGGTCCGACGCCAACCGCCGTCACCGTCCCCGGCTCCAGCTCAGTCTCACCTGCATCCTTCACCACGTAGCCGGCCAGCCCGTGCGCCTGCGCATCCCGGAACAGCTCCATCGCCGCCTCCTCACCGCCGATGGTGACGGCCACCTTCTTCGCGCCGTCGGCCTCCCACCGGTTCCGCACCGACGACTCCGCGTTCCGGTACGCACCCACCGATGCGTGGCACGCCTGCGCCACCAGCTTCCCATCGCTCATCCCGACATCGGTCCGCACCGCGATCACCTGCTTCATCGCCACACAGTCTGCGCGCCCATGACATAAAAACCTGCAGGATGCCCGACCGTACCGCAGGATGGGTCCGGGCGGATTCGAACCGCCGACTACCGCCTTGTAAGGGCGGTGTCCTGACCACTAGACCACGGACCCGCCGGCGTCCGCTCTATGCTATACCTCGGTCGCCTGCACGGCGTCGAACACCCGGTCGCCGGCCGTGAAGTACGGGTGGTAGACCAGCTCGGCGCCGCCTGGCTCACCGAGCAGCTCCGCTGCCTGATCCACCGCGTCCTCGGCCGCCACGTCCGGCTCGATGACGGCGCCGTCCCCGTTCAGCCTCTTTCGTTCCCCATCCAGCAGTCGGCTACCGGTCGCCCGGTACCGCGTCCGGTCACCGTCCTCGGCCGCCGCGATGAGACCGCGCTCCTCCAGCGTCGCGACAGCGTCCTGCACCGTGGCGAGCGACGCGTCCAGCGCCTCGACCAGCGTTCCGGTCGTGCGCGGCTCCCGCTCCACCAGCTGCAGGACATCCCGCGCCACGCCGTCAAGCCCGGCCGCGGCCGCCTTCACGCTGCCGTCCTTCCCGTCCACCGCCACGGCGTCGTCGCCGGCCCGGACCACCCACAGCGGGTAGTACGCGGTCTGCACGTCGCCGACCTGCTCCGCCAGCTTCTCCCGGTCGAGCACCGGCGCCAGCGCCGCCGGGTCGTCCGTCCCGTCTTCATCCGGTGCCGGCAGCGCGTCCTGGCCATCGTCCGTTCCGGCCACCCCGTCGTCCTCGCGCGCGTCCGCATCATCCGTGTCGGGCTGTGCTCCGTCGTCGTCCTGCCGCTGGGCGGTGGTGGCCGTCGCCGCGGCCGGTGGCTGCGCCGGCGTGGCGGTGTCCGGCGCCTGCCCGTCCCCTTGACTATCCTCCGGTCCGTCATCCGACACAGGCGCTGGTTCCGCCCCCGTCGCTGCAGCATCCGCTTCCGCGGCGGAGAGCTCGTTCATCCCACCGCCGTGCCGGCTCCGCCGCGTCCTGATATCAGTCATGACGGGGTACTCCTTGCCGAGGAGGAGGCCGGTGCCGGGCGGGAGCGCCGTCAGGTACTCCTTGACCTCGCTGGTAACGCCCTCAAACGACCGGGAGATAGCGTTCAGGTCGTTGGGGTTGGTGACGCGGAGGATGAGCTGGGTGTTGCACTGGGAGAGGATGTTCTTGTCGACGCGTGCGGGCCGCTGGGAGATGACGCCCAGGCCCATGCCGAACTTGCGGCCCTCGGAGGCGACTGTGCGGAGCACGTCGCTGCAGACGGCCTTCCCGAAGTTGCGCTCCGGCACGAAGTTGTGCGCCTCCTCGAGCAGCATGATGAACGGCTGGAGCTCGCCGACCTTCCGCCGCTGGAACAGCTCGCGGGCGAGCAGGTAGACCGCCATCTCCTGCTGGTCCGGGTCCACGCCCTTCAGGTTGACCAGTGTCGCGGTACCGGGCTCGATGAGGCCCTCCAGCCCGGTGGGGTCGTGGCCGAACAGGGCGGAGTCCTGCACGACCTCGAGGATGTTGACGAGGTTCCACTTGGCCTTGGACTCCTGCCGCTGGCAGGCGTCCACGATATCGTCCAGGTCGTAGCTGTCGCGATCCTCCAGGTCCTTCAGTGCGTTGTACAGGACCTCGAGCTGGGAGTTGGTGAGGTTTGTCGGTACCAGCTGCTCGACCTCGGACGCGCCGAGGCCGTTGGACGCGAACCGGAGCTTCTCCGTTCCCGGGTTGACGCCGGTGTCGATGCTGTACTCCTTGACCGGGTATCCCTTTTCCTCGATGTCGTAGGCGTCCCGCTCCTCGTCGGACAGGTCGTTCGCGTGCTGCAGCGTGTTGAACTCGCCGTGCGGGTCGACGATGAGGACCGGGTAGTCCGCCTCCAGCAGCTCCTCGACCATGACCCCGGTCGCGTAGCTCTTGCCGGCACCGGTCTTCGCCAGCACGGCGATATGGGTGTACAGGTCCTCGGGGTCGAGGTAGATGGAGATGCTGGGGTTGGTCTCGAGCCGGCCCATGTAGAGGCCGTCGGTGGTGAGGCCGAGCGTCTCCGCAATGACATCCTCGTCCGCCCGGTACACCATGGAGTCGGGCTCGATGACGTACCGCGGCTGCTTCAGCATCCCGTCCTCCCGGAACCCGATGATCTCCGCCTCGCACGTCGTCTCCCCGTCCGGCGACTTGGTCACCTCGTCGATCTGCGCGAGGATCCAGTCCTGCCCGTCCTTCGGGTTCTTCACCGTGACGAAGTCGAACTGCTCGACCTCCTTGTACGCCTCGAATGTCATCCGCGAGGTGGAGACATCACCGGTCAGCTCCCCGATAAGCATCGCATCACAGTGTACGGGGACGGACACCAATAACCTTTATGAATTTCTGCCGTCCGCCCCGGCGCATGGACCTCCCGGCGCGCGACGCCCATCTCCCGTACCTCATCCTGACGCTCGCCCTCATCGTGGCGGCGGGCACGGTCCACAACCTGTCGCTGGCGGATGAGGACCTGTCGTTCGCGATGTGTGACGTGACGGTCGGCTGCGAGGGCGTCCAGGCCGGGGACTACTGTCTCGGCGTCCAGGCCCGGTCGGTCTCCTGCATCGACCCCCGCAACGCCTCCACCGTGCAGTGGGCGGAGGCGGAGTGCGCGCTGGATGCGCAGGGCCTCTGCAACGCCAACCCGGACATGACGGGCATGGCATGGACGGACCACCCGAACGCGACCTACGACGGCCGTACATGCAGCAGCTGGGCGGACGAACCGGAGGTCACCCTCCTCGCCTGCGAGGACACGTTCGACGACGTGACGCAGTGGACGGACGGCACCGCCGACACGGCCGACGGGACGGACGGCGACCCCACCGTGCCTCAGGTCCCGCAGCAGTAGCGACCTGCATTTAAAGGTTGGAGCCCGGCCTGACTTGTATGACAGAGGAAATCGAGCGGACGTTCATCGCGTTCAAGCCGGACGCGGTGCAGCGCGGTATCGTCGGAGACATCCTTCACCGGTTCGAACGCGCCGGCCTCCGCATCGCCGCGATGAAGATGGTGCAGGCCACCGACGACCTGCTGGAGGAGCACTACAGCGAGCACGTCGACAAGGAGTTCTACGAGGGCCTCCGCGCGTTCATGAAGGAGGGCCCGGTCATCACCGGCGTCCTCGAAGGCGTGAACGCAGTGGAGAACGTGCGGAAACTGGTCGGGGACACGGAGCCCAAGTCCGCGTCCGCCGGCACCATCCGCGGCGACTTCACCCACGTCTCGTACGCCCACGCCGACGAGGCGGGCAAGGCGGTCAAGAACGTCATCCACGCCTCCGGAGAGCCAGACGAGGCCGAGGAGGAAATCGCTATCTGGTTCGACGAGGACGAG
>CAZAFX010000007.1:5578-10019 GCA_964484895.1 uncultured archaeon
CCGGCACCCTGTGTGCGGGGTGCCGATTTGACAGCCGTCAGCGGGTGCGAAGCGCGTTGAAGATACCCAGCACGATTGGCACCGCCTCGTCGGTGCGCACCGTCTTCGTGTGCTGGGCGGGGATGAAGTTGTAGATGCCGGTGAGCTGGTCCGCGGTCAGGTCGCCCCGCTCGATAAGGGCGGGAAGACCACGCCACGCGCTCCCGAACGCGATGGCCACGTCCTCGTCCACGAACCGTGAGTCCCGGAAGTCCGACACGGGATCGCCCTGGCGGGCGGTGCCGATGACCGGCACCGGCAGGTCGTCGATGACATCGCCGAGGGCGTCGCGGCGCTCCGTGACGGTGAAGGTCCAGAACCCGTCGATGGCGTCCCGGTCGACCACGGTCCACGTGTCGCCGTCGCGCATCAGCGTGACGCGGGCGCCCTCCTCCAGCGGCGTGTCGACGGTGACCGGGTCGTCCAGCCCGGCGTCCAGCGTGGCCGTCCCGCCGTCAGCGTCGGTGACGGCCGCCTCCCGGAACTCGTCCGTGTAGCCGTGGGACAGGGTCTGGAGCGCTGGCAGGATGCTGGCGTACTCGAGGTCGGGGTCGTGCGGGATGAGCTCCTTCCGGAGGTACGGCGGGCACTCCGCGTACTCCAGGTGCTTCCGCAGCAGCTCCGCGTTCCGTGCCTCGTCCGCCTTCGGGTCGTCGTCCCGGTAGATAGTGATCTGCTCGACGCCGAAGATGGCGGCAGCCCGTGCCAGCCGGCCGTACGCCGTGACCTTGAGCTTGTCGTCGCGGTGGTCGAGGCCGTAGGTGGACGGGACGAGGAGCTGCATGGTGGTCAGTCGTAGGCCAGCGCATTTATACCCCAGTGGTCGATGTGGTCCTGGTCAAGCCGGAACCAGTCCCGGTCCTGGTCCGTCACGCCCTTCACCTTGCTGACCGGGCCGTGGCTGCCGGGGTCGAAGTAGACGGAGGCGACGGCGCTCCGGTCCGTCGCCTGCAACCCGGCGGGCAGGTCGGGGACGGTGAGGAGGAACGCCGGGCCGTGGCTGTACCCGGCCCGGTCGGTCCGCCCCTCCAGGCGGCCCCAGAACGACGGCGCCCACGGGTCGGGGAAGTAGCAGCCTTCGGCAGTCCAGTTCGCGAGATTGTTCTGCCAGTACTGGGTGTCCGTCATGACGCTCATCGTCCCGTTTCCGACGTGGGTGGCGTTGGCGGCGTCGTCGATGACCGCGTCAAGGTTTACGTCGTCCTGGCCGCAGACGTCCACCCGGCTGTTCGGCGTGGTGGCGTCGATCGCCGGCCGTTCCGAGACGACACCCCTGAACTGGGTGAACGGGGAGAGGTCGGTGTAGCTGCAGAGATCGGCGACCGCCACCACTTTCTCGTCCTTGTCCGCCACGCCGGTGACAGGCTGGTTGCCGGGCCGCGTGACCGCGGTCCCGGCCGTCCAGTTCTGCGTGCCGCGGTAGAACCGGTCCGTCCCCGTCGCGTGCCGGACCGCGGCCTGGTCGCGTCGGCAGCTGCTGTATGCGTTGGAGTACTGCCCGTTGCTCTCGACGAGGATGAGCGGGTCCTCCACGTCCGCGATGGTGGGGGCGATGCGGACGTGTGCGTCGCGGTCGAACCGGGTACGGCTGACCGGGTCGGAGAGGTTGAGGTGGAACGTGGCGTTGACGGCGACGCGCATCTCGTCCGCGACGCCGACGGTGACGTCCACGGTCGTGACGTTCAGCATGTAGGCGGCGTCGTCCGCCTGTGCCTGGAGCGCGGTCGTCCAGTTGACGATGGTGGCGTCCGCCATGACCGGTGATGCCGTGCCGTTGACGGTGCCGTTGACGAACGCCTCCCCGAAGGCGGGCTCCGCATCGTCCAGGTAGCTCCCCGCGTTGACGACATGGTTGGTGACGGCCGACAGCGTCCGCCGCGAGATGATGCGCGTCGCCCGGTCAAGATCGCTGCGGGCGCTGTCCAGGAAGTACGAGACCTCGTCCACCCGGAGCTGGGTGCCGCCGGGCGTCGACCGGTCGATGCTGGTCGGCATGACGGTCAGGGCGAACACGAGGCTGACGATGAGCATGGCGAACAGCGTGTACGCGAACCCGGCCCGTTTCACTCCTGCCACACCTCCAGCGAGACCGTCGCGGGGCCCCACAGCCACTCGATGCCGCCCGTATTGAGCGCGTCGATGGCGACGTCGCCGTCCTCCAGCCGGAAGTCGACGACGCCGTCACCGTCGAGGTCCAGCCGGTCGATAAGCCGCTCCGCTGCGTCGTCGGTCGCGTCGTTGGACGCGTTCCATGGGTCGGAGGCGTTGCCGACCGTGACGGTGACGTTCCCACCGACCGTCGGGAACGTGTACGTCCCGCCCTCGGACTTGCCGTAGGCGTCACCGTACCCGACCGCCCCGCGGACGGCGACGGTGTACAGGACGCGGTCGTCCGGGCTGCCGCCGCGCCGCTGCGTCCGTGACAGGCCGGTGTCGATGGAGACGTTGTTCGTCCCGCCCTGCACCGCATCGACCGGGATGTTGACGGCGTACGGGTCGCCGAGGTCCCGGTAGTCGCTGCCGTAGTCCCACAGCCGGTACACCTCCTCGTCCATGCCGGACGCGTTCTCGATGGACAGCCGGTCCGTCCAGAAGTTGGCGGAGTACGACGTGACGGCGGCATCGGTCACCGTGGCGCCGGCCGGCACGGTGAAGGACCCGTTCTTCGGCGATGTCACGTTCCCGCCGAACCGCGGTGAGGACAGCTCGAGGCTGTACGTCCCGAACTCCATCGTGTCGTTCCGGCTGTAGTTCAGCTGCAGCACGGAGTCCGGGTACAGCCTACCGAACGAGCCGTCCCCGGTCGTCTCCACGGTCTGCCCCACGAAGCTCGCGTTCAGGATGTTCTCGCTGATGTTCCGGAAGATGGATTCGAGCTCGCCGGTGCTGGAGAAGTAGTACGTCCCGTTCCCGCACTGCGCCGTCGCGTTCAGCGTCGCGTTGTCCGCGCCGGACCCGAACCCGACGGCATGCACGGTCACGTTGTGGTCCTGCTGGGCGCGGCACCCGGCCTCGATGGCATGGTCGTCCGCATCCACGTCGCCGTCCCCGTCGTGGTCCGGCACGTCGGTCATGTCGGTCTCGACGTTGGCGTCCCCATCGGACATCACGATCATCGACCGCTCCCGCCGCTCCGTCGCGTTCAGGGCGAGCGCGAACCCGGCGCGATCGCCGCTGTACCGGACGGCCACCTGGTCGATGCCGGGGGTGCGGCTGGCGTTCGTCGTCCGGAGCGAGGTGTTGAACAGCAGCCGCTGGCTGTCCGGTACCGCGGCCAGGGTGTCGAACCAGTGCGTGGTGTTCGAGTAGTCTATCGCGTAGGTGGTGTCTGTCGGCACGGCTGCCGTGACATCGGCGGACTGCCAGTCGACAGGGGTGCCGGCGTCGAACGTGGTGGACGTGTAGTTCCCGTCCGTGGCGTACGCGCCGGTGTCGACGTACGCGGAGTAGTCCTCGATCTCGTTGGACGAGGGGTCGCTGCATGGGGTGGTGTGGTAGCCGCCAGCCTCACCCATCACCCGCATCAGCGTGCTGCTCGGCTCCGCATCGGATGGCACGGTGATATCGGTCGACACGGTGCAGCCGTCGCTGCTGCAGGACCCGATCTCGTACACGGTCTCGTCCGTCAGGCTCGTGTCGTTGTCCCAGTCGAACACGACCGACGCGTACTGGGTCGTGCTGGAGAAGAACCCGGTGTCCGTGTACATCGTCACACTGATCTGGTAGGTCCGCCCCGGCGTAAGCCGGTCGGAGACGCTGTCCGTCGCGTCGATATAACCGCCGTTGTCCCCCGTTGTCCGGTCGATACCGGTCACCGTGACCCGGTCGATGTACTCGCCGCTGGACGTGTCGCCGCCCGCCACGCTGCAGTAGTTCCCCGCATCGACGTCCGACGGGGAGACTCCGGTCGCGGACGCGAGCGTGAGGTTACCGCCGGTCGCGGTGACGTTGAGGAGCGACCCGTCCGCCCACTGCGTCTCCGCATCGGTCACCCATGCGTCCTCGACATCGTCCGCATCGTTCCGCAGCCGGGCGGCAACCGTGTTCTCCCCGTCGTTCAGGTCGCCGGGGGTGATTGCCGGCACCTGTTCACCGTTCCTGACGGTGATCGTCACGTTGTCGACGGCCCAGTAGTCGTAGTCGGACCCGGACCCGCTCGGGTACCGGAACCGGACCCGCAGCCCGTCATGCACATCCTCTGCCGGGATGCGGATACCGTACCGGTCCCAGACGCCCTGGCCCGGGCTGTCCCCGCCGCCCGGGTGAGTCCGCGCCGTCTCCCAGGTCCCGTCCGGCCGCAGGTACTCGGCATAGACGTCCTCCCCGCTCTCCGGGCTCTCGCAGCCACCCCCGCCCCCCTGTGTCATGCTGTAGTTCACCTCGACGGTGTACGTCCCGTTCG
>CAZAFX010000007.1:10029-16691 GCA_964484895.1 uncultured archaeon
CCCACCGGAGGATGGCTGCCTCGCTGCCCTCCGCCGCCCCGCAGGTGCTGTCGACGGTCACCTCATCACCCGCGGTCCCGTCGGTCACGGTCCAGTTGGGGCCGAGCGCGGCGCGCTCGAAGCTGTCGATCGGCGTCCGGTTCACGCCCTGCAGCGCGATGGCGCCGGTGATGCGGTTCCAGTACCGGCCACGGTGCCGGCCCGTGTCGTTGTCCACCAGCTCACCGTTCAGGTAGACGGCGGCCGCCTCGTCGGACCGGACGTACATCCTCACACCCGTGTAGCGGGAGGGTTCCGCGGTGAAGGTGGTCCGGACGAAGTAGTCGCCGCCGTTGTCCCCGATGGCCGTGTCCACGTCGGGACCGAACCCGAGGACCGCGTCACCGGTGGCCCAGCCGGAGTCGTTGTATCCCGGCTCGTCCCACTGCGTGCCGCTGGTGTTCGGCGGTGCGGTGTCCGGGTAGGAGTCGTTGTACCGCCACGTCGCGTGCCGCCGGATGAGCGGGTCGCGCTTCGGCTCGGTGAGGATGTCGGTCGCCTCGAGGATGCCGCAGCCGATGCAGGTGCCGCCGCCCGCCGTCAGCCCGTCGATCGTGTTCTTGAGCGCGGTCTCGTCGGTCGTCAGGTTCTGGACGGTGTCGACCGCGTCGTTGTAGCCGTCCATGCCGGCGCGGTTGCCGGTGACGTTGAGGATGATCTCCGCGAACAATTTGGAGGCGTTCTTCGCCTCGTCCAGCTTGTCCCCGCTCATGCTGCCGGACGTGTCGATGACGGAGACGGCGTCCGCGACCGGGCGGCCGGTGATAAGGGCGATATCGCGGATGCCGACCCGCAGCGGCACGGTCTCCCGGCTCATGCCGCTGTATGACATGCCGGCGGCCGTGACGTTCCCGAAGACGGACGCGTTGTCCAGGTCGACGGTGTGCTCGCCGACGGTCCGACGCTTGTAGACGGTGGCGTTCCCGAGCTTGACGAACAGGGTCCGGTTATCGGTCCGGTAGTGGATTGTCCCGGAGACGCCGTGCAGCCGCCCGGGCACGTATGTAGAGGAGAACAGGTTGATGATACCGTCGATGCCCGGGAGCCGCTGGGTCTCCTGCCGGAACGTACCGCCCTGCCTGGCGCGGCCGGTCGTCTGGTTGTACGCGATGCGGAGGAACCCGCCGCCGATGCTGCGGTTGCCGGACGTGAAGTTGATGTCGACGAGGTTGTCGCCGGCCGCCAGCGCCTCACACCGTCCCGGATTGGTGGTGGCGGAGCAGACGTGGAACACGTCCGCGGACAGGTTACCGCCGGCGGACGGCGTGTAGCTACCGGCGTCGACGCCGTTGAAGAACAGGCGGAACGGGCCGGCGAAGTCGCCCTCCAGCGTCACGTTCTGCACGGTGTGGAGGTTGGGCAGTGTCACATTGGAGGTGACGTTCCCGTCCCCCACGTAGCCGCCGTAGAACACCGTCTCCTCCTCACGCTTCGTCGCTGTCTGGAGCGCGGCGCGAGCGATGAACCCGCGTGTCGGCCGGTTCCGCTGGACACCGGACACGAGTCGCTGTGCGTTCGCCACCAGTGCGGCGTCGTCCGGGCGGAACGACGAGTTGTAGATGGTGGCGACACCGTCGTTCCGGATGGTGAGCCGGTACTCGTAGCCGTCCAGCGTCCGGTCGAAGAACGTCCGGGTCATGTTCCGGGCGGCGGCGGTCTCGTTCGACGCCCAGAGGATGGCGATCGCCGTCAGCACGTTCTGCTCCACGTCCTGCTGTTCGAGCGACGTGTTCTGGATATAGGACTCGACGTAGCTCTCCGGGAACACCTCCTCCACGGTCGCGCGCGCCGCGACCTGTGACGCGTCCTCGGCCGCCGTGTTCGCCTCGCTGTACGTGGCGGTCGTCGACGCGATCTCGTTGCTGACGGGGTCGGACGCGCCCAGCACGAACACGGTCAGCAGCCCCATCAGCGTCAGGGCGAGGAGGGCGTCGAACGAGAAGTAGAACCCGTTCCTCATCGCCAGAACACCAGTGTGAGGGTCGCGGTCCGGGTGCCGTTCTCGGTGGGGACGAGGACCGTCCGCCTGTTCGCTGCCGCGGTCGTCGCGTCCGCCGCCACCGGCGTCCCGAAGACGAGCGGGAGCGTGCCGCCGCCCGGGTCGTCCACCGACACGGTGCGACCGTCGGCGGTCACGTTGAGGTGGAAGGACGCACCGTTTGCCCGGATGGCGTCCCGCTGTTCCGCCGGTGTCATGTCGGCGAACTCCGACAGCTTCCGCGGTGACAGCTCGTGGCCCTGGCTGGCGAACCCGAGGACGCGGACGGTGTCGGCCGTCCAGTTGCTTGGGTAGCCCTCGGTGTGGACGATGAGGTGGGAGACCCGGTCCACCCGGTCACGCAGGGAGCGGTCTGCATCGAACCGGGTCTGGGCCTCGTACGTCGTGTTCCACGCGATGAGCGCGAGGTTGACGATGCCGAGGAAGATGAGCGCGCTCATGACCATGTCCGCCGTGAACAGCTGGCCGCTACGGCTGCGTGACATTGATGCGTCCCTGCTGGTTGTGGATGGTGTTTGTCCCGGGCTGCACGGTGCCGGTGATGGACCGGACGGCGGTGTCCGCCGTCACGGTGCGGTCCCCGTACATGAGCGTGACCGTCCCGCCGGCCACCGAGACGGTGTACGGCGTGCCGCCGACAGCCGGACGGAGCGTGACGGTGCGGGAGAACCCGCCACCCTCCGCCAGCGCGAGGTCCAGCTCGAACCCGACGCGGTCCGCCACCGCCTCGGCGGTACGGGCCTGCTCGACCTGGACGGTGGCGGCCTGCCGCTGCGCGAAGAACGCGTAGAACGAGGCGAACAGTAGCATGGCGAGCGTGAACATCGCCAGGAACTCGAGGCTGGTCTGCCCCCGTCTACCGCGCCGTGATGTTGACATAGCCGTCCTCCGCCTCCGCCACCATGGTATGGATACCGTCCTGCACCGGGATGCTGCCGGACACGTTGAACGGGAAGGTCGCGACGAACGTGGTCGTCTGCCCGCTGCCCAGCCGCCGCTCCACGGACGCGTAGTCGTCCGCCACCGCCGTCGCCGTGATGCCGGCCGGCAGCCGGATGCGGAAGGTCACCCGCGCCGGCTCGCCCTGCGCATGCACGAGCGACGCCGCCTCCTCCATGCTGTCCAGCGACTGCCGGATGAGCGCGTTGTCGAACGACTCGTCCAGCACGAACGACGACCGCTGCGCCTGCAGGGCGAGCGGCGTCAGGATGGCGAGCGCCACGCCCATGATCATCATGTACTCCAGCGCCGCCTGCCCCCGCCGTGTCGGCATGGCCCACGTATACCCGGCCCCGCCTTAAATCACTACGTGCGCGGAGCAGCGGCTACCCGCGGAAAGAAAAAGAAAGGGGGAAAGGAGCGGTGCCGTTACGGCACCGTGGTCTGCAGGACACCGTTCCCGGTCTGGAGCGTCCACTGGCCGCCCGTCGTCACGTTGAGACGGACGCTCATCGACGCACACTCACCCGAGCTGAATTCGTTGGCCACGTTGACCGTGAACGAGTTCGGTTGGGCGCCCGGGCTCAGCTGCACGCCTGGCGAGGTGCTTGCAGAGCCGGGACTGTCGGTGTAGTCACCGTCACCGTCGGTGTCCAGGAAGACATCGTTCAGTGTCACGGTCGAGGTCGTCGCCTCGGCCTCCAGCGCCACAGTGCTGGCGTCCTGGAAGCCCCAGGAATCGGTCAGCCGTGCGTCCGCCCCGGTGAACCGCGGCGTTGTCGTCGAGCACTGGCTGAACACGCCCTGGCTGACGAGGAAGGCGATGACCACGCCGATGATCAGGATGGCCCAGCCGTAGGTCGTCAGGTACTCGATGGCTGACTGACCCTTGCGGGCCGTGCTGAGATGGCGATGCATCGCTATCACACCGGCACTGCGCCGGGGCGGTATAAAAAAGTATCCCGGCGGCGTCCGTACACCGGCTTCACGGACGCGCTAGAACATGCCGCCGAGCGTGCTGCTGACGGCGAACCGGGCGACGAAGTAGACGACGACGGAGATGATAACGTAGATGGGCGCCTTCTTCAGGCCGCCGGTGGCGTTCCCTGTCTTGATCTCCGAGATGACCAGGGCCGCGAAGAAGTTGGAGATGATGATAGCGACGAGCGCGAACGACGCGAAAAAGGCCGGGTCGAGCGACGGCGACGACAGCGAGACCATGCCGCCGGTGTCCGGGACGTCTGCCGTGTTGATGTTCTGCCCCGCCCACAGCTCCTGGGTGGTGCGGGCGAGGAAGACCGAGATGCTGAACAGGATGGGCGCCCCCAGCAGCGAGGCGATGAGGATGAACATCGAGTACGTCTTCACGCTCGCCTCGATCTCCTGCCGCAGATGCAGCGACTTCCGGATGTCCTCGGCCGAGCTCTCCAGCAGGCCCGAGACCTCGGCGCCGGCCTCGATGCCGTCGATCAGCAGCTTCAATGTCTCCTCGAACAGCTCCGAGTTCGTATCTTCGGCCAGCTCGTCAAGGGCCTCCTCCACGGGCGTCCCGCCGAACATCTTCATCGCCGTCCGCCGGATGTCGTCGGCGAGCGGCCCGAACTCGTCGCGGGCCGCCAGCAGGAACGCCCGGTCCACGGTGAGGCCGGACTCGACGTTCGCCGACATCAGGAGGAGAGCGTCCGGCAGCACCTGCTCGATGCTCTTCCGCCGCCGCTCCGCGAGCAGCGTGAACAGGCCGTACGGCAGCAGCAGGCTGCCGGGCGAGAGCGTGAGGAAGACGATCATCCGGTAGACCGGTCGCAGCGGGAGGAACAGCATCCCGCCGGTCAGTGCGGCGAGGTAGAGGAGGACGAGGGAGGCGGTCACCTGCTCGTAGCCGCTGAACCGCGCGTACCCGGCCCGCGTCTCGATACGGCGGCGGTACGGGCGCGGCAGCAGCCCGTAGACGCGCTCGTGCACCTCCTCGATAACCGGTTTCAGCTGCATCATGTCTTCACCTCGGGCCGCTTCGACTTGATGATGTTGATGAACAGGAGCTGGAACAGGACCAGGCCGGCGAGGATCATGTAGAATATGGTGTTCGGCACCGACATCCCGGTGAACGTGGACAGGACCATGAGGAACGTGACACCGAGCGACGGCAGGATGACCGCAATCATCAGGTACATCAGCGTGAACGGGTTGAGCGACTTCCCATACTTCTGCACCTCCAGGATCTGTTGCTCCATGATGGCATCCACCAGCGACTCCAAGGTCTGGGAGATATCCGACCCTGACTTGAGCGCGTTGATCATCTGCCACAGCGACCGCCGGAACTGCAGCGACGGGTTCCGCAGCACCGCCTGCTCAAGCGCCTCGATCTCCGACACGCCGGCGTTGATATCCTTGACGATCGTGCGGAACTCCTCGGACGCCTCCCCGTAGTCGTCCGAGACCGCCACCATCGCCTGGTACAGCGAGATGCCGGAGTCCACCTCGATGAGGATGTGCCGCAGCGCGTACGGTAGCTCCTTCTCCAGCTTCCGCACCCGCCGTTTCGCCCGGATCTCCGGCAGCTTCGCGAACGTGAAGAACCCGAACCCGAACCCGACCGGGCCAGCCACCACCGCCAGCTGCATGAGGAAGGCGTCCCCGGCCCCGATGCCCATGACCAGCAGCGCCACCGCCAGCCCCAGGCCGGCGTTGAGCCCGCGGAACAGCGACTCCGCGAGGTGGGTCACCGCGTCCGTCTCCATCCGGGCCTGTGCGATGGTGCGCTCCAGGGTCGGGAACAGGTACTCGATGCGCTCCGCCACCGGCAGCAGCCGTTCGACGACCCGTCCCTGCACCATACCGTACCGTGTTGCCCGGTGCGCCGTAATAAAGGGCGTGGGTCAGGTCACGGTGCCGACGCTGTCGCCGTCCCTGGCGGCGTCGATGACCTTCTGCTCGTCTTCGTAGAACTCGGCCACGACCTTCCCCACCGCGTCCACCGTGTTGACCTCCTGGTCCACCATCCACTGCAGGATGCGCTTGCGGTCCTCCAGGCTCTGCCGGATCTCGTCCCGCGACATCCCGGCGTGCATGTCCAGCTTCCGGTACAGCTTCCGGCTCTCGTTCTGCTCCACGACTTCGTCGCTGTCTGACCGCCACCGGTGGATGACGTTGGGAGACACCTCTGACTCGCCGCCGCCGTACTCCGAGATGACCTCGGAGATCTCCAGCGTGCGGCGGATGTTCCGCTTCCGGTCCCGGTACATCACCACGTTCAGGTCGACCGCCTCGATCAGCGTCCGCGGCACGTTGATCGGCGGGTTGATGAGGCGGCGGATGGTCTGCTGGGCCGTGTCGGCGTGCACCGTCGAGTACACCGAGTGGCCGGTGTGCATCGCCTCGAACAGCACCTCGGCCTGCCGCTCCCGCCGGATCTCCCCCACGATGATGCGGTCCGGCCGCATCCGCAAGGCGTTCACCAGCAGGTCAAGCATGGAGACACCGCCCTTCCCTTCAGGGTTCGGCTCCCGCGTCGTCAGCGGTACCCAGTGGAGGAACTCCGGCAGCGAGACCTCCCGCGTGTCCTCGATGGACAACACCCGCTGCGTGGGCGGGATGAACGGCGTCAGCACCTGCAGCAGCGAGGTCTTCCCCGAGCCGGTGCCGCCGGACACGATGACGTTCATCTCGTACTGCATCGCCAGCCACA
>CAZAFX010000008.1:0-1253 GCA_964484895.1 uncultured archaeon
AGATCTTCAGTCTCGCGCTCTCCCAGACTGAGCTACTCGGCCCCGGCCCACGGTGCGCGGTCCAGATTTTTATACGCCGCCCCGCACCGGCGCCAGCACGCATAGTGCCTGAACATGGGTATGGGTAGCGTGCGGTATAGGCAGTGTGCGTGTGCAGGAGGAGAGGAAGGAAAAAGAAAGAGAGAAAGGTGAGGGGACGGGGTACTCCCCCGTCCCCGGTCGGCCGGTGCTCCGCGGAGCAGTTACTGCTCCATGGAGAAGTCGGCCGAGGTGAGGACCTTCTGGGATGCGCCCGACAGCTCGGACGCGTGGTCCTCGTAGTTGGACAGGTACTTGGCCGCGTTCCGCGTCTGGGACGCGCCGTAGCCTGCCACGACCAGCGCGTGCTGGCCGTCGGTGAACGCATCGGGAACGAGCTGGAGGAGTGCCTCGTCCTCGTGCTGGTCGATCCACTGCTGCTGCGTCCACGTCTGGCCGTCGGACGCGAGGTCCGCGACCAGGGAGTTGACGGCCGGGCCGCCGACCAGGACCAGATGCTGGCTGGACCGGCCCGAACTGCCGGCCTCCGAGTCCAGCATCGCCAGGTCCCCGAGGCTGCCCATGCCCGTCATGGCGGTGTACGTGCCACCGCCCGTCGAGCCGCCGCCACCGGCGGACAGCTCGCCACCCTGCGAGGTGACGGCCGCACCGGCCACGGACTGGCCGTCAGGCACGTAGACACGGGCCTCGCCCTGACCGTCGGAGTCGTACCACGCGTACGCACCGAACACGTCGTACGCGGCGGTGATGTCGGAGTTGTCCTCCATCGTCTGGAAGCCGCTCCACGTAGCCGTCCCGTAGAACCGGACGGGCTGGTCGACGTCGACTTCCTCGTCGCCGCTGTCGTACGACACCGTCACGGACCACGCGTTCTCGTTGTCGGAGTCGTCCTCCGGCTCAACGACCAGCGCACCGGGGAAGTCGCCCGGCTCGCTGTTCGCGTTGTCCGTCGGATGCAGCGCCATCTGGGTGTCCCCAGAACCAGCGCCGTAGACCGTGTAGGTCACGTTGCCGACTTCAACCGTACCGGCGCTGTTGACGGTCGCGGTCTGCTCGTCCGTCGACTCGGTCGACGGGAACTGGACGGTCGCCGTGTCAGCGGTCACCGTGGCGTTCTTGGTGAACGCGACGGCGGCGCCGCTGTCCGTGTCCATCGCCGGGAAGACGGAGACTGCGTCGCCCCAGTCGCCCGGAGCGGCGTTGTCGCCCCAGGT
>CAZAFX010000008.1:1272-8262 GCA_964484895.1 uncultured archaeon
ATGGAGACTTCCGCGTTGCCGTCGTCGGCGACGAAGAACTGGTAGGTCTGGCCGTCGATGACCTCGGTGCCGTTGAAGTTCGGACCACCGGAGTCACGGTCGAGGTCGGCCTCGACGGAGGTGTCGCCGAGCTGGTCGTCCAGCTGGACGGTCGCCTCGTCGTTGCCCGAGTCGACGCTGACGTCGGACACCTGCCAGAGGTGGGAGAAGCCGCCTGCGTCGGTGGCGAGGTACTCGTTCTCGGCCACCGTGGCGTTCTCCACGACGTGGATGGCGTCGCCGTCAGCGGCGAGGTCCATCGAGCCGGATTGGTTGGTGACGAAGTTCTGGCTGACGGAGTCGTCACCGTCCGTCGTGAAGTCGACGGCCGCCTGGTCGGTGCCGTCGTTGGTGACGGTGATCTCGCTGCCGTCCTCGGCCGCGTCCGGGTTGAGCCCACCGAAGTGGAACTCAAAGTTCCCGAACAGCTCGTGCGAGAACGACTCACCGGCCCGCACGTAGTTGTCGTCGTCGCTCGGCGCGCCGAGGAAGACGTTGATCGTGGACAGGTCGTCCGGCGTGCCCTCGAAGGTCGCGTACGTCCCTTCGAAGTCATCGCCGTCGCCGTCCTCGATTGCTTCACCGTCCTGGATGTGGAGCTCCTCGGAGCCGACCTCGAAGTCGGCCGAACCGGAGTCGTCCACGAGGTTGATGACGTTGTCGATGCGCACGGTCTCACCGCCAACGGAGAAGGTCTCGCCTTCCTCACGCTGGGTCCACGAGCCCTGGTCGACGCGGTAGACGACGCCGCCGTCGTTCACCGCGGAGACCTCGAGCTGGTAGTCCGTGCCGTCGATCGTCATCGTGCCGGACTGGCCGTCGGACAGCGACACGGTCTGCGTCGAGCCGAACAGGACGAGCTCGCCGTTCGAGCCGCCCGTGGTGTCGGCCGAGACCGTGTACTCGTTGCCGAACAGCGACAGGTCCTGGCTCTCCGCGTCGCTGGAGTTGAACGCCACCCCATCCTCGAAGTTCGCCTGCAGGTGCATGAGGTGGTTGCCGTCCTGATCGTCCACGTTGTTCTCCGCCGGGTTCTGGACGTACAGGAACGGATCCTCGCTGTCAACGCCCGACGGCTGCCCGTAGGTGATCGACTGGTCACCGGGGTAGAGGAAGTACTCGACGTCGGTCTCGTCACCGGCGTCGTCCTCAAACGTCGTGTCGGACAGCGCGTCCAGCTGGGACGCGGTGAGCGTCTCCCGGACGGACGTGATGCCGTCACCGTAGTAGAGGTTGTCGTTGCGGGTGTCGAGTGTGACACCGTTTGTGGCACTCCAACCAAAGCTGCCAGAGCCGCTAGGCACCTGGCGTTCTTCCGTCTTGACGGCCGCCTGGCCCATCGACGCCGCGACGTTGATCGCGCCGACGACATCGGCCTGGTTGCCGTCAGACCCCACAACGATCTGGGACGCGACGTTTCCGTCATCGTCCACGAACGGTTGCGGGAAGTCGCCGAGCGTCTGGGCAGCGCCCATGGTCATGCCGACCATCAGGGCGGAGCCAGCCACCGCGCCGACTTTCTTGAGTGATTGCTTGACTTTCATGTTGTTGTCACCTGTTCAGGTGTGAACGCGTGTAACTTGTTACACCGCCCACGCGCACGCGGTGTTGGGTACCCAGTTGGGTATGGGTACGCGACCCGCGAACGGGTCGCGTGCGCGAGCGCCCGTGCTCGCGCCGTGGAGCCTACTACCGGGCCCCACTTTAAATACCTTCGGAAGTGAACGTTCATTCAAATTCCTTTTACGCGTTTTCCGTTCTTTATATTCGATATAAAGGTTTCTTGAACCTTCAATATGTTTATTGAGCATCATATATTCGTTTCAGAGCGTTTCAGTTTCGTTTCCTCGAAATCCTATTTGAACGTTTCTAAGGTTTTCTTTCCCCCTATAGAAGTATTAAAACTCTCTATATTAATAATTGGTCGATTAAAAACCTTTGATATCGCTCCGCGCCGATAAATATATTATCTCGTAATACAGAAGCGGGAGCGCCACGGCCAGGGCTCGAACCTGGGACCACGACGTCGCTGTCCCGCGAGCTGCGTGACAGCTCGAAGCACCGCCCGGAAGGCGGTGCGGTTAACAGCGTCGCGCTCTACCTACTGAGCTACCGTGGCTCGCCTGTGGATGGCAGCGCGATATTTTTAAACGGGCGGGGCGGGGGGAACTGATTTAAGCGTCAGCGGGCATGGCGTCCTAAGGAGATTCTGTCTCCCGGAGCATCATCGATGGAGGACGCACGGGAGGGCGTGAGCTACGATGACGTGATGCTGGTCCCGAAACGGTCGTCCGTCACCGATCTTGACGCGGTCGACACCACGACGAGCCTGGCCGACGGCCTCACGCTGGAGCTGCCGGTGCTGAGCGCTGCGATGGACACCGTCACCGAGGCCGCGATGGCTGACGCCGTGGCGGAGGCGGGCGGGATGGGCGTCGTGCACCGGTTCGCCACGGTCGCGGAGCAGGCACGGATGGTGTCACAGGTGGTGGATGCCGGGCGGCAGGTGGGGGCGGCGGTCGGTATCGCCGAGGAGTACACTGACCGGGCTGACGCGCTCCTAGAGGCGGGCGCGGACTGCCTGGTCGTGGACATCGCCCACGGCCACCTCGACGCCTGCCTTGACGCGGTGCGGACGCTGGACGGGCGGTACGACCTGCCGCTGATGGTCGGGAACGTTGCGACAGCGGCGGCCGTCGAGGACCTCGCGGCGGCCGGCGCCGACTGCGTGAAGGTCGGTATCGGGCCGGGCAGTCACTGCACCACCCGCCGCATGACAGGTGCCGGCGTGCCGCAGCTGACCGCGGTGCAGGACTGCGCGGCAGCCGCCGCGGAGCACGGTGTGACGACGGTGGCCGACGGCGGCATCCGGCACCCCGGCGAGGCGGTGAAGGCGCTCGCAGCCGGCGCCGACGCGGTGATGGTGGGTGGGATGCTGATGGGGACGGACGAGGCCCCCGGCGAACTGGTGGAGCGTGATGACGGACGGTACAAGAAGACGCGCGGGATGGCGTCGCACGAGGCGCGCACGGCCCGGACCGACAAGGATGCGGACGGGCACGCGGAGGAGGGCGTCACCGCCCTGACGCCGTACCGTGGCAGCGTCGACGGGGTGCTGGCCGAGCTGCGCGGCGGGCTGCAGTCCGGCATCAGCTACTGCGGCGCCGACACCCTTGCCGATGCGCGGGCGAACGCGGAGTTCATCCGGGTGTCGGCCGGGGCGAAGGGGCGCGAGGCGGCGCACGGCCACGGGATCCAGGAGCGCTAGCCGTCGAGCGGCCGCAGGGTGTGGCCGGGGGACACATCCAGCCGGTCGAGCAGGCCGGCGTCGACCTCCAAGGCGTGGCTGTATGGCTCATCCGGCGCGTACAGGCGCCACGTCGCGGGGTCGTGGGTGACCGGCTCCGCGGTGACGGTCTCGATGACGCGGAAGTCGTCGTCGAGGAACGCGATATCAAGCGGGGCGAGCACGCCCAGCATGTCCAGCGGAGCCCGTGTCGGCTTCCGGAATGAGAACAGGCGGCGGCCCTGCCGGCGACCGCGGAGACCGACCGCCTTCCGGATCGGGGAGCGGACCGGCACGACATCAGGGATGATCCGGTCGGTGTGCGGGTTGTGGAGCCGCATGCTGCACGGACGTATGTGGCGAAGGCATTTAACGGTTTGGAACGGTGCGCGGCTGTATGGCGGCCGTGCTGTTCGACATGGGCGACACGCTGGCAGCGTCGCAGTACCTGCTGGACCGGGAGCTCCAGGCGGCGGTCATGGAGGATGCTGCGGCGGTGTGGCCGGACGGCTACCCGCAGACCGCGTACAACATCTGGCGGCCGGCGGATGTCGCAGCCCTGTTCCGCGACAGCGGCGTGCCGTACGATGCGCTGGCGATCGAGGATCTCGCCGCGGCGACAGGGCCGAACACGGACGCAGAGACGCTTACCGCCGCTGACCGGGTATCCGCGGGGAAGGGGACGCTGGACGATGTTGCCCGGCTGGTGGTGGACCGGTACCGGCAGCGGGAGGAGCGGTTCCTTGCCGACAGCGGCGTGTTCTCGATGCTGGACGGGTTGCAGGACCGGTTCGATGAGGTCGGTATCCTGACCAACAACACGTACGAGGGCGGGGAGATCTACCGGGAGATGTTCGACCGGCGGCTCGACCGGCCGCTTGCCGTCGTCGTGTCGAGCGGTCACCGGCAGGTCAGGGCCGAGAAACCGGCGTGGAAGCCGTTCGGGGCGGCTGCCCGGCAGCTGGACAGCGCACCTGGTGAGACTGTCTACGTCGGGAACAAGGAGGAAGGGGATATCTACGGCGCTGCACGGGCCGGGATGCAGCCGCTCGGCGCCCGGTTCTACCGCAACACCCTGTCCGGCGACGGCTACCCGACCATCGGCGAGGAGCTGTCGCCGGACGAACTCTCCGGGATGGACTGGACCGACTATGACGTCGCCGGGGCGGCCCGGAGCGCGCTTGACCGCTAGCCGTTTAAATCTCGGCGTGCGCCGGATTCACATGGACGAGTATACGGCCGACGACACGATGCAGGCGCTCGTCTCGACCGGGGATGACGGGCTGGCGCTGCGGGAGGTGCCACGACCGTCCGGCGAAACGGTTGTGGAGACGGCACGGATCGGTATCGACGGCACTGACCGGGAGACACGGCGCCGGGGAAAGGACCGGCTGCCCAGCGACCAGCGGCTGCTGCCCGATGGACAGGACTACATGGTGGTCGGCCACGAGGCCGTCGGCCGGGTCGTCGACTCCAGCACGTACGACGAGGGACAGCTGGTGGCGCCGACGGTGCGACGGCCGCAGTGCGGCTGTCGGTACGCTGAGGCCGGCCGACCGGACTACTGTCCGCCCAACCATCACGTCGAGCGCGGCATCAAGCAGGCGGACGGGTTCTGCAGCGACTACTTCGCGGAGGACGACGAATACCTCGTGCCGGTGCCGGACGCGCTCGAGGAGCTTGGCGTCCTCATCGAGCCGCTCAGTGTGGTGGAGAAGGGGCTGGAGGATGCAGCGACCGCACAGGACCGGCTGGGAGACCGGTACGAGCCGGAGACCGGGCTCGTGCTCGGGGCAGGGACGCTCGGACTACTGGCGACGATGCGGATGGAGCACCAGGGGATGGATGTCTACACCGTCGACCGGGTCGATGCCGACCACGTGAAGGCCCAGCTCTGCGATGATATCGGGGCGACCTACGTTGACGGCCGGGAGACCGACCTCAGGGAACTGCCGGCGCCGGACCTAGCGGTCGAGGCGACGGGCGCGTCCGCACAGCTACCGGAGGCGATGCGGCATCTGGCACCGGACGGGGCCCTCGTAGCCTTCGGCATCCCGCAGGACCCGGAGCGGGTGGACGAAGTCGCGACCGGCGACCTGCACATGGAGACCGTCGTGAAGAACAAGCTGCTGGTCGGTGCAGTGAACAGTTCCGTGCCGCACTTCGAGCAAGCGGTCAACGACCTCGCCACGTTCCAGGACCAGTACCCGGCGGACCGCATGATCGACGTCCAGGCAGGACTTGATAACTGGGAGGCGGCGTTCGAGGCCGATATCAAGGGAGAGATTGTGTTCTGAGCGTCCCCGCCCGGATTTGAACCGGGGATCTGCACGTCCGCAACGTGCCGTCTTGTCCGGACTAGACCACGGGGACCTGTCTGCGGGTGGCACGACAACTGCTTTAAATGGTGCGGTGCGTGCCGCGCGGCGGGCGCGCCGTGTTATATAAATCTTGGCGGGGATGCTGCGGGTATGGCGCCTGACGAGTGCGTGACGTGCGGGAAGAACCGGGAGGCGGCGGAGTCGTTCGTGGTCTTCCCCTGCCCCGGCTGCGGTGACGAGGAGGTCGCCCGGTGCCGGCGGTGCAAGCAGCTGCGGAACGCCTATGAATGTGATTGCGGGTTCGCGGGGCCGTAGGTGAACGTGATGCGGGCCAGGATTCTTGGCAGCGCACAGGACGGCGGCGTGCCGCACATGGGCTGTTCCTGCGGCCGGTGCGCGGCGGCGCGGGAGGACCGGAACCTGCAGCGGTCGCCGGCCAGTTTGAAGGTGTACGACGAGGAAAAAGATGTCAACTACCTGTTCGACGTGTCGCCGGACATCCGGTTCCAGTTCGGGGACGCGTATATCGATGGCGTGTTCGTGTCGCACGCGCACCTCGGCCACCTGACCGGGCTGCTCTACTTCGGGACGGAGGCGTACAACGCGGAGGCGGTACCAGTCCACTGCAGCGAGACTGTGGACGAGTTCCTCCACGACAACCCGCCGTACCGGCTGCTGCTCGACCGGAACAACATCGAGACGCGGCCGTTCGTCGACGGGGACGTCGTGGAGGTCATGGGCATCACGGTGGAGCCGCTGGCGATCACGAACAAAGGGTACGTGCCCACCGACACGCACGCGTTCGTCATCCGGTCAGACGACACCGAGCTGCTCTACCTGACGGATATCGACCGGTGGACCGAGGATGTCATCGACGCGGTCAAGGCCGCGGACATCGCAATCCTCGACGGCACGTTCTGGTCCGCCGAGGAAATCGACCGGTTCGAGCGGGTCCCGCACCCGCCTATCAAGGATAGCCTCGGTGAGTTCGCCGGTCTGAACACCGAGATATACTTCACCCACATGAACCACACCAACCCCGTCCTCGACCCGGACAGCGAGGAACGTGCAGCGGTGGAGGAGGCCGGCTGCCATGTCGCCGAGGACGGGACCGATATCGCCCTGTGAGGCACGATACTATGGGAGAGGTTGCAGTCGTCGTCCGCGTGATGCCCGACTCCCCCGACCGCGACCTGGCCGCACTGAAGGGCGCGGTCCGGGACGCCGTCGACGTGGAGGACCTCGGCGAGGAGGAGGTCGCGTTCGGCCTCACCGCGCTCAAGGTCTCCACCATCGTCGCCGACGATGCTGGCGGGACCGACGCGGTCGAGAACGCGCTCCGCG
>CAZAFX010000008.1:8272-15904 GCA_964484895.1 uncultured archaeon
GAGGTCGTCGACGCGCCCAACTGGACGGTGACGGCGTACGTGGCGGAGTCGCTGTTCCCGGAGTGAGCACCGCGGACTGTCTCAGCTGGGCGTTCGCTCCGCGATATCGACGGCGTACAGTCCGTCGAGATCGAGGACATGAACCGGCTGTAGGTCAGACCGTGACCCGGCCCTGGCATTCGGCGCAGCCGTACTCCTCCTTGTGCTGCGGGCAGACCCGGGCGCCACAGACATCACACGTCACCAGCCGCTCCGATGCCGTGCCGCAGTGGTCGCAGATCCCGGCCATGCGGCCGGATGCGTGACAGCACCTGATATAGGTGGCGGTCGACCGCCCTGCTTTTTCAATCCGCGGCGGCAAGACCGGGGCATGGGCGTCGACCTCGGCGAGCTGGTGGAGCCGGAGGAGATCAGCTTCGCCGCGATGAACGACACGACCATCGCGGTCGACGCGCTCAACACGCTGTACCAGTTCCTCTCCATCATCCGGCAGCCCGACGGCACCCCCCTCAAGGACAGCCAGGGCCGGGTGACCTCCCACCTGTCCGGCCTGTTCTACCGGACCGTCAAGCTGACGGAGCACAACATCACGCCGGTCTACGTCTTCGACGGCGAGGTCCCCGACCTCAAGGCGAAGGAGTCCGCGGAGCGCCGGAAACAGCGGGAGCAGGCCCGCAAGGAGTGGAAGGAGCTGAAGGCGGCCGGCAAGGACGAGGAGGCGCGCACCAAGGCCGCACAGTCGTCGAAGATGACGGACCAGATGCTGGACTCCGCCCGCCGGCTGCTGGACGCGATGGGCGTGGCCCGGGTGCAGGCCCCTAGCGAGGGTGAGGCCCAGGCTGCCGCGATGAACGCTGCCGGTCAGGTCTGGGCGGCGGCCAGCCAGGACTGGGACCTGCTACTGTTCGGCGCCGACCGGATGGTGCGCAACCTCACCACGACCGGCCGCCGCAAGGTCCAGGGGAAGGACGCCTACAAGGAGGTCGTCCCGGAGCAGGTCGATGCCGCCACCGCGTTCACGGAACTGGGTATCGACCGGGAGAAGCTCATCTGGCTGGGCATCCTCGCCGGCACCGACTACAACCCCGGCGGCGTCCACGGCATCGGCCCCAAGACCGCGATGGGACTCGTCAAGGAGTACGACACGTTCGATGCTCTGTTGGAGGATGAGAAAGTGGACTGGGAGCACGACGCGGACCCGCGCACCGTCCGGGACTTCTTCATGGACCCGCCGGTCACGGCCGATGCCGACATCACACCGGGGGAACCGGACGCGGACGGCGTCCGGGAGCTGCTCGTGGAGGAGCACGGGTTCTCGGAGGACCGGGTCGGCTCCAAGCTCGACGACTACGTGGCCGCGAGACAGCAGCGACAGACCGGCCTCGGGAGTTATGCGGGATAGATATAAAAAGAATGTTCGATAGATGCAGGACAGGCGTCAAACCGCAAACGTCGCACGCCACCACCCAAAGATTTATAAATGACGCGGCGGTTGGTGTTACCCATGGTTCGCATCTCGCTTGAGCGCGTGGAGGAGGCCGCGCAGTCGCCCGGAGCAGAGGTGTACGGCGCTCGGGAGCTGTACGCCATCGCCTGCGAGCACGATACCGACCATCCGGCCAGAGCGACGGCTGAACGGCTTCTGGGCCCCGCCGCCGCACCGGTCTGCTCTGGTGAGGACGCGGCGGCGTACGAGATCCCAGGGGCCGAACTGGAGACGGCGCTCCGGGACACGTACGGGCGCGACGACATCTCGGTCAAGGATGAGCGGCCGTTCAACCATACCCTGGACACGGACAAGGGGCATCTCTGGCTCCCGGCCGACATCGACGAGACCGAGGTCGAGGCGTTCATGACCGAGTATATACAGGAACGGGCCGCCCGCAACTGACCGCGCCCTTCTCCCGACTCATCTGTCCTCCACCACAACAATACTTTTGAATGCTCCGCGGGTAGGGTAAACCGGGGGGTAGGGGGGAGTGACAGCGACAGCGATAGGCACCAATCTCGACGAGCTTGACCCGGAGAGCGAGGCATGGACGCGGTATGACCGCCGCGGCCCCGAAATCTTCTACGACTTCCTACGGAAGGCGGACCACGACTACGAGCATTTCATCGAGCGCGAGGAGGAGGACGCACGCTACCGTGCGGAGACCGCTCCGCGCGACATCCGCCCGGGCGAGGATGTCGATCCGGCCTGCGAGCTCATCGGGATGGAGGGCACGTTCTCGTACATGACGTACATCCGCCCGAAGGAGACCACAGTGGAGGACGACTGGGACCTCGTCGAGGACGCATGGAACGACATCCGCACCGATTCGTACGAGGAGCTGTGGGAGGAGTACTCCGGCGACCTCATCGACATCGGCACGGAAGGGCTTGCCGCCGGGGTGTTCAGCGCCGCCGCCCTGTTCCTTCAGAGCCCGGAGCTTGGTGTGGGCGCCCTCGGGTTCGGGACGAAGGCCGGGGACAGCGTGCGGAAGCTCCACAACAGCGGCGAGTGGGACGACATCTACCACGCCATCCGGTACCACTGGGAGGACGGCGACGTCCCGCCGGCGCGCGAGGACATGGTCCGCCTTGGTGAGATGGACCCACACCTCTACTTCGGAGAGGCCACCGCGGCAGCCGACGATATCGACTACCTCTCCGAGGAACTCGGGGAACAGCTGGAGCGCGCCGCCGATATGGTGCCGGACGGCTACGAGCTGCGCCTGGCAGCGTTCAACCCCGTCATCGAGGGCGGCTGCTGACACCGCAACCATTTTAACTGCTACCCTTCAGTAGTGATTCATGGTTGAGGATGGGGTGGCGTGGTCGTTGCAGCAGCGGTACGATGACATCGACAGCGACACGCAAGCCCTGTACGAGCGGGTGCGCTGCGACGACCTCGCACAGTCCGTCGAGACGTTCGACCGGCTCATGGAGACGGGGACGGACATGTTCTACGAGCAGTGGGACGAGACGTACGCGAATGACGACTACGTCGAGGGGAAGGACGCCGTTCCCGGGGCCATCTACCGGGAGCCGCTATGGGTGCGGGAGGACGCCGACCTTGCGGACGTGGGCGCGATGCTCGAGTACAGTATGGGGGAGGAAGTATACGACTCGTTCCGTGAGGTGTTCGGTGCGGCCCTGCGGGACGACGCCATGGAGGTAGCGAAGGCCTTCGGCGGGCTTGGCTTCTTCGCGGCGGCCATCGGGGCGAAGGCTGCGCAGGGCGACTTCTCCGTCGATGACTTGATGGCGTTCGAGACACTGCTGACGCTGGAAACCGGGGTAGGCGGGATGGGGGCCGCGGTCGGCGCCGATGGGTGGCGTAACCTTCACCGCAAATACTCGCCGCAAGACGTGGCGGATGCGTTCCGGAACGATTTCCCGCGGCTGACATGGCCGGCAAGCGGCCGCGGCACCGCAGTCCTGGAGGATGCACGGAACAGCTACTACCTGCTCGATCCGGCGGAGCCACTGATCGACGACGCAATCGAGGACGCCGCCGGCCGGTGCAGCAGCGACGGCGAGGCACGCGGCCTCATCGCCGTGCTCGACCCCGCTCCGGGCAAGGGACGGCTGTGGGATGCGATCGATGACTACTTCCCCGGCCACGAGTTCGAGGACACCGCCGAGGTGTTCGGGGCCGGACTGGCCTACACCACCGGCCCGGTGCCGACGGCCAGCCGCCGGACGTCGGCCTGACGGCCGCGGGCGAGGCTGTACACATATTGTTTTATGCGCCCGTACGCATGCACTGTACATGCGCCTCCGCCTCATCTGCGGCACGCTCATCCTGGTCGCGACCCTGACTGTGCTCGGCGGGACCGGTGGTGCCGCCAGCTGCAGCGATTACGGGCTCGAGCGCTGCGAGCTGCACGGCACCGTCACCGATGATGTGTCCATATCCGTGCCGGACGGTGTGGCGGCGTACTACCGGCGCACATCACATGGACGCCGGTGAACGGGAGCAGAAGCGGCTACCGGTTGACGCGGTACGATGTCTTCATGCGGCTGCCGTTCGCCGGCGAGGCCGCCTGGGCGGTGGTGGTGGAGCGCGAGGGACAGGTGCTGTCCGCCACGTCGCTCGCCGACCGGTACTGTGGCGCCGACGGGGCATGCACGGCGTACTGTGCGCGGGTGGGCGGCGACCTGGACTGTGGCGGCGTGCCGTGGCTGGCTGCTGCGGTGGTCGCGGTCGTCGCTGCCCGCGGCGGCCGGGCTGTGGCGGCGGTGGTAGCGAAGCTTTATGGGGCGCGGTCGCCCGTCTATCCCCATGGACGTTGACGAGACCGTCCGGCGGATCCGTGATATCGAGATCCAGGGGGCGACGGCGGTGGCGGAGGCTGGCGTCCGGCTGTTGCAGGATCTGCACGCGGACGGCGCGTCGGACGACCGGCTGCGGGCAGTGGCCGACCGGCTGCGGGATGCACGACCGACCGAGCCGTTCCTCGACAACGCCGTCGATGTCGTGCTGGAGACCGCGGAGTACGACCGGGTGCTGGAGCATATCAGCGCGTCGCACGAGGACGTGGCGGCCGCGGCCGGCACGCGTGTAGCGGACGGGGCGACGGTCTACACGCACTGCCATTCCTCCACGGTCGTCGCCGCGCTCGGGGCGGTGGCTGACCGGGGTGTGACGGCACAGGTGACCGAGACACGGCCGCTCTACCAGGGCCGGACGACGGCCGCGGAGCTCGCGGAGCGCGGGGTGCCGGTGTCGCTGCACGTGGATGCCGGCGCCCGGTTCGCGCTGCGGGAGGCGGACGCGATGTGGATCGGGGCGGATGCCGTGGCGGCGGACGGGACGGTGATGAACAAGATCGGGAGCGGGATGTTCGCGGCGGTGGCGGACCGGCAGGACGTGCCGGTCTACGTCCTCACGAACAGCTGGAAGCTTGATGAGTGTGTCGACGGGGATGCGCTCGACCCGGAGCAGCGCGACGGTGACGAGGTCTGGGCGGATGCGCCGGACGGCGTTGCCGTGGCGAACTACGCGTTCGAGCCGGTCGACCCGGCACACGTGGACGGCATCGTGTCCGAGCTGGGGGTGCATGACCCGGACCGGTTCGCGGCGGCGGTGGCGGACGCGTACCCGTCGGTGTTCGACGGAGGGAAACGTTGAAAAGGCCGTGCCGGGATACAGGGGCATGGTCAGTGTCATCGGCGTGGCGGGCGCGGTCATCGTCCCTGTCGCGTGGCTGTACCGGCGGTACGACACCTACCAGGACCGTGATATCGCGGCGGTCGACCTCCGCGGGGTGGCAGGGGTGACGGCCGGGAGTGCGCTGCTGGCGGTGCATGCGTTCGCGGTCCGGGACCCGGTGTTCATCGTGTTCGCCGTGGCGATGACGCTGTTCGCCGGGACGGAGCTGGGGTTGCTGGCCGGCGCACGACGGAGTGGTGAGCATCCATGAAGCTTGAGACGGTCGATATCGATATCGGTGCACGCGCGCCTATCGTCATCCTGCACGAGCAGGATGCCGAGGAGCTCGGGGTGCATCCGCTCGACCGGGTGCACATCGAGGGGAACACGATGGGCACGACCGCGATCGTGGACGTGACCGCGGAGCTGGTCGCGCCAGGGATAATCGGCCTGTCGCGGCAGCTCGACGGGTTCGGGGAGACGGTGAACGTCTCCATCTCGCCGAAACCGACGTCGGTGCGGCATATCCGCCGGAAGCTGGACGACCAGGAGCTCGAGCGGGACGAGCTGGCAAGCATCATCCACGACATCCACCAGAACCGGCTGAACGATGTTGAGCTCGGGGCGTACGTCTCCGGCGTCTATGCGAACGGGCTGTCCCGGACCGAGACCACGCACCTGACCGAGGTCATGACGGATATCGGGAAGCACATCGCGTGGGATGACGGCGTCATCGCGGACAAGCACTCCATCGGCGGCGTCGCCGGGAACCGCGTGACCCCGATCATCGTCCCGATCGTGGCCGCGGCCGGCGTGAAGATCCCGAAGACTTCGTCACGCGCCATCACCTCACCGGCCGGCACGGCCGACACGATGGAGGTGCTGTGCGACGTTGACTTCTCGCTGGACGAGATCAAGGCTATCGTCGAGGAGACGAACGGCTGCATGGTCTCGGGCGGCTCCGTCGACCTGTCACCGGTCGACGACAAGATCGTGCGGGCGGAGAACCCGCTGTCCCTGGACCCGGAAGGCCAAGTCATCGCCTCGGTCCTGTCCAAGAAGAAGTCCGCCGGCTCCACCCACATCATCATCGACATCCCGTACGGCGAAGGCTCAAAGGTCGATGACCTGCCCGCCGGCCGGGATCTGGCCGCGGACTTCAAGCGCGTCGGCAGCCACCTCGACATGTCGATCGAGTGCACCATCACCCGCGGCAGCCAGCCCATCGGCCGCGGTATCGGCCCGGTCCTTGAGGCGCGTGATATCCTGAAGACGCTGCAGGGGGACGGGCCCGAGGACCTGCGGCTGAAGAGCGTGCGGCTTGCCGACATCCTGTTCGAACTCGTGGATGTGGACGCCGACGCCGCTGACATCCTCGCGTCCGGGCAGGCGCTCGACAAGTTCCGGGAGATCATCGCGGCGCAGAACGGCGACCCGGATGTCTCCGTCGACGACCTCGAGCCCGGCAGCATCCAGGAGACGGTGACGGCGGGCCGGGCCGGCTACGTGACCCGCGTCGACAACGAGCTTATCAGCGAGATCGCGCGGCGGGCGGGTGCGCCCAAGGACAAGGGCGCGGGGCTGGTCCTGCACCAGCAGCTGGGTGACGAGGTGTCGGAGGGAGACCGGCTGTACACCGTGTACGCTGAGAAGACCGGAAAGATGGACGACGCACAGCAGCGGGCGGCCGAGACGGACGCGGTCCGCGTCGGCGGGAAGGAGGAGTCGCTGGTGGAACGGGTATGACAAAGGTCGTGCTCGCGGTCCTGGACGGCATCGGCATCGCACCGGACGGACCGGCCAACGCGGTGGCGCTGGCGGACACGCCGCACCTCGACGCACTGTTCGACGACTACCCGTACACGGAGCTGCAGGCGTCCGGCGAGGCCGTCGGCCTGCCCGCCGGCTACATCGGGAACTCCGAGGTCGGCCACCTCCACCTTGGCGCCGGCCGTGTCATCCCGCAGGAGCTCGTCCGGGTGAACACCGCCATCGACGAGGGACGGCTGTCGGACCGGTCCGCGGTCGCCGACGCGGCCGACCACGCGGCGGAGACCGGCGGCACCGTCCACGTCATGGGTATCGCCTCCGACGGCGGCGTCCACGGCCACATCGACCATATGACAGCGCTCATCACGGCGTTCGCCGGCCGCGGCCTGCCGGTGAAGACGCATGCCTTCCTCGACGGCCGCGACGTCCCTCCAAAGAGCGCCGCAACCTATCTGCAGCAGCTGGAGGAGCACGCGGCGGCAGCGGGGACCGGGCACGTCGCCTCGTTCATGGGCCGGTACTACGCGATGGACCGGGATACGAACTGGGAGCGGACCGAGACGGCGTACCGTGCACTCGTCCATGGCGAGGGGCATCACGCGGCAGCGGTCGACGACGGCCTGGCCGCGGCGTACGACCGGGACCGGAACGACTACTTCGTGGAGCCGACCCTCATCGACGACCGGTTCGCGCCCGTGCAGCAGGGAGATGTCGTCGTCTTCACG
>CAZAFX010000009.1:0-7076 GCA_964484895.1 uncultured archaeon
AAATCCTGTACCGCGTCAGTATGGGCGACCCGGAGACGTGCGTTAACAACCTCGGCAACGCCGTCGTGGATGCGCAGCACGCCTTGGACGCGTGATCCCGGTCCCGGAACAGGGCGTACATCCCTGCATTCAGCAGCTGCCACCATCATGCGCCCAGCAGCCGGTCGACGAGGGCGTCCGGGTCGAACTCTTCCAGGTCCTGGTAGTCCTGGCCGGTGCCGAGGTAGAGGACGGGCTTGCCGGTGACGTAGCCGAGGCTGAGGGCGGCGCCGCCGTGGTCGTCGATGTCCGCCTTGGTGAGGACGAGGCCGTCGAACCCGATGCGACCGTATTCTTCGGCCTGTGAGAGGACGTCGTTGCCGGCGAGCGCGTCCACCACGAGCAGCTTCAGGTCCGGGTCGTTGACGTCCGCGATCTTCGCGAGCTCGTCCATGAGGTTGCGGTCCGCGTGGCTCCGCCCGGCGGTGTCGGCGAGGACGAGGTCGGCGCCGGTCTTCTCCGCGTGCTCGACCGCGTCGTACACCACCGCGGCCGGGTCGGATTCGTACTCGTGCGCGACGCACGGCAGGTCGAGGGCGTCGGCGTGCTCCTGCAGCTGCTCGATGGATGCGGCACGGAACGTGTCGCCCGCAGCGAGCACGATGTCATGGCTGTCCCGCAGCATATGGGCGAGCTTGGCGATGGTGGTCGTCTTCCCCGCACCGTTGAACCCCATGACCAGCACCAGCGCCGGTGTGTCGGCGTCGGCGGGCGGGATGTCGACGGCCGGGACGGTGAGGACGTCGCGGATGGCGTCCCGGAGCGCCTCCTCGACCGCGGCACCGCCTTTCGTCCGCGTCACGGCCGTGCCGACGAGGTCATCCTTGACGTCGGCGGTGATGGCGTCCACCACGTCGACCGCGACGTTGTGCCGGAGCAGCGCCTGCTCCAGGTCCCAGAGCAGGTCGTCGACCGTGTCCTCGTCCAGTTCCGTCTCCGCGACCGCGCCCTTCGCCTTCTCCGAGAAGGTCCGCACCGAGTCCTTGAGGCCGTCGAACATGAGCGCGTGGTCGCGGCCGAGTTATTTAAACGGGGCGGCGGTCATCGAGGGGTATGGCGCAGCTGGTGCTGGAGCGGATGGACGCGGGGACCGTGGACGCGGTGCAGGACGCGGTCGCGGGGCTGGAGACGGCGCCGACCGGGATGCCGCGGGCGTACCTGGAGGAGGTGGCCGCGTGTCCGGTGATGGACGTGTACCATACCGACGGGATGGAGAGCGTGTTCCACGTCTACCGGACGGCGGATGCCGCGGTCGCCGAGGACTGGGTGGTCGGCGACCGGCACCGGGCCGCCGTCACCGCGCTCGTGGACCGGCTGGGCGCCGACGCGGTGCGGATCGGGCTGGCGTCCCGCGACCTGGGGGATGCGCTGGGCTGGACTATGGACGACCGGGTGCGGGAGATGGGGCGGACGCTCGACGCGGCGGGCGCGGACGACCGGTGCACGCCGCTGACGGCGGCGTGGCGTGACGGGGCCGTCGCTGTGCTGAGCGAGGACTGGTGGACCCGGGAGCAGGCGGCAGCGTTCGTGGACGCGGCGCTGGCGACGGCGGACAGCGTGACCCGGGTGCGGGTGGTGGACGATGCGGTCGCCGGGTTCGTGCACGCCCCGTAGACCGGCAGCGATGGCTGGATGAACGCGCTGTACGTGGCGGAGGACCGTCGCCGGGCCGGCCACGGCCGGGCGCTGGTCCGGTCCGCCGTGGCGGGGCTGGCGGATGCCGGTGTCGGAGCGCTGCATCTCGGGGTGACCGACGGGAACGCGGCCGCCATCAGGCTGTACGAGGACTGCGGGTTCGCGTTCACGCCGTTCGAGAAGTGGCAGTTCGTCGCCCGGTGAGTCACTGGCCCTGCATCGCCTGCTGCAGCTTCTGGAGCTTGGGCTGGAGCTCCTGCATCTTCTCCTGCAGCTCCTGCATCTGCTCCTGGACCCGGTCCTGTGCGTCCTGCAACTCGTCCATCCGGTCGTCGAGGAACTCCTTGGCGTCGTCGACGTCGCGGCGGGAGTACGTCTCCGCACCGAGGTCGACGAGGATGGAGTCGTTGTCCGTGACCGCGCCGACGGCGAACGCGCCTGATCCGAGGGGGAAGAAGATCTCGTCGCCCTCGTCCGCGTCCTCCAGTTCGGCGATGGCGTCCTGGGTCGTCCCGAGTTCGTCGACCTGCTCGGCGAGCTCCTCCTGATATTCCTCCAGCACCTCCATCTGCTGCTGGATCATCTGGTACTGCTGGAACGCCTCCTGGATCTCTTGCTCGTCCATCCCTACGCCTCCGTGACCTGTTCGATGGTGATCTGGGCTCTGTCAACGCTGTGCTCGCTGCAGAGCTGGCTGTAGGCGAGGTCGCGTGCGTGGTCCTCCGACGCGGCGTCCACGTCGCGCTCGAACGTCTGCGTGCCGCGGCCCGCCCGCAGCGTACCGGTGACCGTGTACATCGCACGTCCACTGGGCCCGGGAAGGCTTTTAAACGTGTCCGGGCGGCGCCGGTTTAAGAGTCGGTCGCAAAGGCACGGGTATGGAGGCGGAGCGGACGGTCGCCGTGGACGTGACGCCGCGGATGTACGTGGAGCACGGTGGCCTGCACGGGGCGCTGCAGGAGGCGGTCTACCGGGAGCTGGAGGACGACCCCGGGCTGCAGGAGTTCTTCGACCTGCGGCGGCCGAACCGGTTCATCCCGGAGGACGCGGACACGGAGATGTGGGAGGACACCGAGGACGCGGTCTACACCGGGTCGGACCCGCGGGACGGGACGACGATGCGGGGCCGGTACGCCATGGTGCAGGTCATCTCCTGCCGGGACAAGGACGGGTACGCCTACGACAAGCCGGCGCAGCAGCTTGCGCATTTCGAGCGGTGGCCGGAGAACCGGTTCGACGCGGCGGAGATGGACGGCGGCAGCACGGGGTGGTACGTGGCCGCCGCCGATCTGGACCCGGACGATGTGCCGACGGTGAACGCCGCGCTGGGCGAGGCCGCAGCGGACTACGCGGAGCGGCTGCGGGACGACCTGATGGAGGCGGACGACGGCGGGATGGTGCACGGGCTCGGGCTGCTGCCGCTCGCCGGCCAGCCACGTGCGTTCCTGCCGGCGCTGGAGGACCGGTACGAGGACGTGTGCGGTGACCCCGAGCCGCCGGCGCGGACGGTACCGGTGACGCTGCATGCGCTGGAGCGGCGTGACCTCGAGGAAATCGACCGGGCGATCAGTGCGGCGTTCCGGTCACTGTTCGTGGAGGATGCGGATGGCGGCGACCGGTGACCCGGCGAGCGCCGCGAGCGCGAGATAGAACAGCTTTCTCGTGGTCGGTATAAATAGTTTCCGGAAGTACACTACATATGTGGTGTCGGGCGCAACGAAAGGCTATTTATACCGGGGGTGGGCAGTGTGGGGTAATGGGGGAACCGGTAGGAGACACCGGCCGGCGCATGGGGGTGTGCCGGCGGTCGACGCAGAGATTCCGGCTTCTTCGAGGTGAGACACATGGCGCTGCAGCCCGTTGACGAGATGGACAGGGATGACAAGCTAGCACACATCGAAAACCGACTGGTGGCGGGGCAGGAGCTGACCCGGCAGCAGATCGCGGACGAGTACGACGTGAGCCCGTCGACGGCGGGCGACTATCTCCGGGAGGAGCTTGGGGGACGGCTGCCGCTGCAGCATGAGCGGGACGGGCGGGAGAAGGTCTGGTACGTGGAGGATGCGGGCTACAGGAAGGTGCAGGAGTTCGCTGACGATGATGATATCGCGCAGTACGTTGCGGATACGGCGACCGGGCGACGCGAGGAGCTGGCGGGCGACGCCTGGGAGGAGGAGGCGCGGGCGACCATCGCGTACGGCTCGGAGCTGGGGATGGGGACGCTGTTCTGGCACGATGCGGTGGAGGACGGGCTGCAGGACGTGTTCGCGGAGAAGCTCGGGGCGGGGCACCCGGTGGTGTACGGAGTGGACGAGGAGACGCTGCAGGACGGGTTCGCGCTGGCGCTGAACGGCGGGGTGAACCCGTTCGTGTCGCGGCGGTCGTTCAAGACGGCGCGGCAGTACCATGCGGCGCTGGGGTACGTGGATATCGAGGAGGATGAGAACGGGGACCTGTATGCGAAGGCGAGCCGGGAGCAGCTGCGGCATCTGCTGGAGGAGGAGATCCATCCGGACGACGAGGCGGCCCAGGAGCAGTTCCTGGAGGAGTTCTTCGAGACGTTCGATGTGGACGGGAAGCGGAAGATCACCAGCCTCTGGGATGTGACGGGGATGATGGAGGAGATGGTGGACGGGCTGTACGACGTGGCGGGCGAGGAGTTCCCGCTGTATTACCACCAGGGAGAGCAGGACCGGAAGAACATCGAGGAGCTGACGTCGCTGAAGATCCGGGAGCTGTCGGACGACCTGAGCGATGAGCGGCTGGATATCCTTGAGGAGGTCATCGACAAGCGGGTGTCGACGCTGACCGAGGCGAAGGACATGGTCAAGGGCAGCGACATCGACATCCCGCTGGAGGAGCTGGAGGAGCGCATCGAGACGGCGGAACGGTACCAGGACCAGCTCGACGAGATGCGGGACGAGCTGGAGGAGCTGTCCAGCCAGTCGACCCCGGACCGGGAGAAGCTGGACGAGTACCAGGACTGGCTGGACAGCGTCGAGTTCGCCGACATGGGCGAGCTGGTGGGTGATACCGACGGGCTGGAGGAGATCCAGGACGACCTGTCCACGCAGCGGGAGCAGATTCAGAAGATGCGGGAGTCACAGCTGAACCTCGCGGCGATGTACGAGGAGATGGCGTACGGGTCGTTCGCCGAGAACTTCGGCTGGGTGCAGCTGGACCCGGCCCAGTCCACCCACGTCCAGAAGCTGGCGGAGCAGGAGTACGAGGAGTATATCCACCCGTGGGGCAACATCCAGGACATCGGGACGGACAGCGAGCTGATGGAGTTCGAGGTCGGCGACTTCACCGTGGCGATGGCGCACGACCTCGGCGTGGCCGGGGACGAGCCCAAGAAGTACGGGTTCTCCGACGAGCTGGAGCACCTGAAGCAGCGGGAGGACTGGGACGACGCCGACCTCGCCCTGTTCACGCACCACGGCACGTACGGTATCTACCCGCTGACACAGGGACTGCAGGACGAGGCGGACGATATCACGTGGACGGTGAACGGGTCGACACTGATGGACGAGTCGCTGCTGGAACGGTTCGGGCTGGACGAGGGCCACCACCTGCTGAAGGAGGTCAAGGCCGCCAACAAGGGGCTGTTCGACTCCACGTTCTCGTTCATCGACCTCATCCGTGAGCGCGGCCCTGACGGCCAGATGCGCACCCGCATCCGGGTGGAGGGATACGGCCAGGAGGAGCTGAAGGGCCGTGGCCTGCAGGCGCGGGGGAAGGAGTTCCCCGGCGTCGACTTCGAGGACCGCGACCCCTGGTACGCCATCATCCGGGGCGACGACCAGTTCGGTGCCGCCCACGACCTCGACTACCTGCAGGTGTCAACCATCCAGGAGGTGTTCCGGGAGGAGATGGCGAACATCGAGGACTACCTCGCGGACCGGGACGTGGACGACGACGTCTGGCTCATCGACGGCGGCGACATGTTCCAGGGTGACGACAAGTACGAGGGCCAGAAGACCGAGGGCAGCATGGAGTGGGGCAGCGACTGGTGGCAGCTCATCGGCGACCTCGTCGCGGAGACCGAGGACCTGCCCGACGAGGCGGTCGGCGACATCGAGACCGAGACCGACCTGTACGAGCTGCTCCTGTCACGGGACGACTGGAGCGGCGAGACCACCGCCGCCGTCCTCTACCTGACCGAGCGCAACCGGCAGCAGGTCAACCTGAACAGCACCGACGACCAGGGCCAGCTGGTGAATGATGTCAAGGTCCGCGCCTACCAGGAGATCCTCGACGACCCGTCGGTGGACCGGCTCGTGGTCAGCGACGGCGACCACTACAACGACAACGCGGAGGGGAACAAGGAGGCGAGACGGTTGAAGCGGATGTTCGACGACGAGTACCAGGACGACATCGTCACCGGTTCCGGCATCCACGAGGGCGACCAGACCCTCTCCGTCTGGGGCGACAACGGGACCGACCCGCTCGACGTCCGCGTCGTCCACACGCCCAAGGGCCGCGGCGGCAACGAGGTGGAGAAGATGGGCAGCGCCGCCACACAGCCCGGCACCGACGTGGAGGTCAACCACAACTACCACGTCCCGGCCACCGAGCGGAGCGACGGCGTCACCCGGTTCATGCCCGGCTCGGCACAGGGCTTCACAAAGTACGTCAAGGGCATCAGCGACACGCCCCACCCGGCTGGCGGCATCTTCGTCGCCACCGACCGGAACCCGGACCGGGACTGGTTCGTGTTCGAACACGTCCAGACCGACGGCGTCAACCCCATCGAGATGGCACGGCAGCGCATCGACGACGGCGACGCCGCGTAGTCAGTCGTCGTAGTCGACGCGCGTCTCCGCCTCGCCGTCTGCACGGTTCTGGAACCGCGCCATCACGAACAGCAGGTCCGACAGCCGGTTCACGTACATCCGCAGCACGTCGTCAACCGGCTCGTCCTCGGCCAGGTCAACGATCCGGCGCTCCGCGCGGCGGCACACCGTCCGGCCGAGGTGGAGGAGGGCGCCGGCATGCGACCCGCCCGGCAGGATGAACGCATCCAGCTCCGGGAGCTCCTCCTGGTACGCGTCCACCCGGTCCTCAACCCACGCCACATCCTCCTCGGTGACGGCCGTATCCCCGCGACTGTCCGCGTCCGCCAGCCGCGCCATGACGACGTGCAGCCGGTGCTGCACATGCTCCAGGTCATCAGCGATGCTGTCCGCAGCGTGGACGGCGGCGTGCCCGAGGAACGCGATGAGCTCGTCCACCGTACCATACGCGTCGATCCGCTCAGACGCCTTCGACACCCGCTCATCGCTCCCCCAGAGGTCCGTCCGGCCGTCGTCCCCGCGCCGCGTGTAGATATCCGGCATACCCGCCGGCTTGGAGCCGACCGCTTAAATGTGTGGGGCACCGGCCGGCAGCAACCCCCAACA
>CAZAFX010000009.1:7086-8307 GCA_964484895.1 uncultured archaeon
GGCATGGACGTGACCGCACAGCAGTTCTACGGCGCCGTCCGGGACCACCTCTCGACGGGATACCGCCGGGCGGTGCTGCGTGCCACGGGGACGACGCCGCTCCGTGTCCGGGAGGAGACCACCGCCGGGACGCTGGCTGCCGCGCTCACCGACGCCGGACAGGGCCGGTTCACGGTCGACTACCCGGCGTGCGATGACCGGCCGGGCGCCCGCGCGATCAACCGCGGCCCCGACCGTGTAGCAGAGGATATCGATGCGTACGGGACGGGAGCCGACCCGGCGCTGGATGACTGGTCCGTGACCCTGGGCCGGGACGGCTACGGCCGGGCGGAGATCAGCATCGTGGGATGCGGCGACGATGACCGGTACACTGCGCGCGGCACCATCGGCGACGACGCGTTCCTCATGGACGCGCTGCTGGACGGGGACGCTACTTGAGCCGGTCGTACCCTTCGTCCTCGAGCCGGTGGGCGAGCTCCTTGCCGCCCTCCTCCGCGATGCGGCCGTCCACCATGACGTGGACGCGGTCGGGCTCGACGTAGTCGAGGATGCGCTGGTAGTGGGTGATAAGCAGGATACCGAGGTCCTGACCGCGGAGCGCGGTGATGCCGTCCGCCACGACCTCGAGCGCGTCGATGTCCAGGCCGGAGTCAACCTCATCCAGCACCGCAATCTCCGGCTCCAGGACGGCCATCTGCAGGATCTCCGTCCGCTTCTTCTCCCCGCCCGAGAACCCGTCGTTCAGGTACCGCTCCGCGAAGCTCTCATCGATATCGAGCAGGTCCATCTTCTCCTGCAGTCGCTCCTTGAACGCGTCGATGGGGATCTCGTCGTCCTCCGGCCGCCGGGCGTTGATAGCGGTCCGGAGGAAGTTACTGACCGTGACCCCTGGGATCTCGCTGGGATACTGGAAGGCAAGGAACAGACCGGCCCTGGCGCGCTCGTCCGGCTCCAGTTCCAGCACGTCCTCCCCGTCGAGCAGCGCCTCGCCCCCCACGACATCGTAGTTGGGATGGCCCATCAAGGCGTGCGCGAGAGTCGACTTCCCGGAGCCGTTCGGCCCCATCAGGGCGTGCACCTGGCCGTCCTCGACGGTCAGGTCAACGCCGTCCACGATGCGGTCGCCGTCGATCTCCACCTGCAGGTCGCGAATCTTGAGTGTCATGGGTCGTCCACCATCTCCCGCAGGCCGTGCCACGCCAGCAGCACGCACTTGTGCCG
>CAZAFX010000009.1:8317-15506 GCA_964484895.1 uncultured archaeon
GGTCGAACATCCCTTCCTCTGAAACCTTTTTAACCGCTTCCACCGGCTCTCCCTCGAGCTCCGCCGCCAAGAGGTCCGCGCCAGCCACGCTCAGCGCACAGCCGTCCCCGGAGAACCGCACCTCCTCGAGGCGGCCGTCGACGACCGACGCGGTGAACGTCAGGTCGTCCCCGCAGCTCGGGTTGTCCGCCGCCACTTCATGGTCCGGGTCGTCCACCGCGCCACGGTGATCCGGCTCCTTGTAATGCTCGAGGATGCGGTCACGGTACAGTGACTCCATCACGCGAACACCTCGACACCGTCCGCAACGGCGTCCACCAGCCGGTCAAGCTCGTCCGCGGTGTTGTACAGGTAGAACGAGGCGCGCGTCGTCGCGTCGATACCGAGCGCGTCGCCCAGCGGCTGCGTGCAGTGGTGACCGCCCCGGACCGCGATCCCGTGCTCGTTCAGCAGCGTCCACCGTGAACGAGACCAGCCCGATGCGGTCCGCCGGGCCGTACACCGTGACCCCGTCCACGGCGGACAGCCGCTCGTACGCCGCCTCTCCCAGCTCCCTGGAGTGGGCCGCGACATTCTCCATACCGATATCGGTAAGGTATTCGATGGCCGCTGACAGGCCGGCGGCGCCCGCCACGTGCGGCGTCCCTGCCTCGAACTTCCACGGAAGCTCGTTCCACGCCGCGTCGTCGTGCGTCACCCGAGAGATCATGCCGCCGCCGGTCTCGTACGGCTCCATCCGCTCCAGCAGCGCCTCCCGTGCCCACAGCACGCCCGTCCCGGTCGGCCCGCACATCTTGTGGCCGGAGAACGCGAGCGCGTCGCATCCCAGCTCCGCGACGTCCACCGGCATGTGCGGGACGGACTGGGCTGCGTCCACCACCGATGTCGCGCCGTGGTCCGCCGCGATGTCCGCGAGGGCGGCGACCGGGGTGACGGTGCCGAGCACGTTGGACGCGTGCGGCATGGCGACGACGGCGGTGTCGTCGTCGATCACGTCCTTCGCCCCCGCCATGTCCAGCCGGCACTCGTCAGTGACGGGGATGTACCGGAGCTCGGCACCGGTCCGCTGCGCCAGCCGCTGCCACGGCACCAGGTTGCTGTGGTGGTCCATCTCCGTGACCACCACGTTCTGGTCCGCGTCCACCAGCGGCGTGTGGCCGTGCGCGAGGAGGTTGATGGCGGCCGTGGTGTTCCGGGTGAACACCGTCTCCCGGAACGTCCCGCCCACGAACCGTGCCGCGTCCCGGTGCGCATCGTCGTATATCGCCGTGGCCTCCTCGCCCAGCGTGTGGACGCACCGGTGGACGTTCGCGTTGTGCTGCTCGTAGAACTCGGTGACCGCGTCGATGACAGGCTGCGGCTTCTGCGCCGTCGCCGCGTTGTCCAGGTAGGCGAGCGGCTGCCCGTTCACCGCCCGGTCAAGGACCGGAAACTCCTGACGGCGCGCCGTCACGTCCATGCTCCGTCAGGTGCGCGGGAGCCTTTTAAACGGCATGGTGACGGCTCGCGGAAAAGAACAGGAAAAGAGAACGAAGACGGGGCCGCACCAAGGCGGCACACCCGCCGTGTCAGAACTGGTCCTCGATGGACGGCTCGTCGTCGGGGACCTCCAGCTCGTCCTCGTCGTCCTCGACGACCTCGAATTCGTCGTCGTCCCAGTCCTCGTCGGACGACTCGTCAGACTCGTCCGCTTCCAGTTCGTCGTCCCAGTCCTCCGCAGCAGGCTGCGGTGCGTCGTCCGGCTCCATCTCACCGGTCGACTCGGGCTCGTCGGTCGGCTCCTCGGCAGCCTCGGCGGACTCGCCGTCGACCGTGCCGCGCCGGTCAACGACCTCACCGAAGGCGAACCGTCGGCCGACCGAGTTGATCTCGACCTCGACCCGTTCACCGACCTCGGTCTCGGGAACAAAGACCACGAACCCGTCAACACGGGCGATGCCGTCTCCCTTCGATCCCAGATCGTCAATCTCGACCTCGTACGTGTTTCCCTCCTCGACCGGCTTGTCGCCGCTGAAATCCTCGCCATCATCCTCGTCAAATGCCATCGTCAATCACCTCTGAACCTATATATCAGAGTACAGTTCGAATATTTAAAAAGGGCGGGGCGTCACCGGTCCGGCACGGCCGGTACGAGCGCCGCAATCTCGTCGGGAACGGCCGCCACGTCCGGGGTATCGCCCTGGGCGTAGTGCGCCACGATATCATCCGTGGTGGCATGCACATCAGGGTGGTCGTCCGGCGCGTGCTGTGCCGCGAGGATGTCCGCCACCGACCGCACGTCGGTGTACGCATCGGCACGCGGGGCACCGTCCACCGCGTCGACCGCGGTGAGGAACGCCTCCGCGTGCAGGAACGTCCCGAGCGCCGCATCAGGGTCGTCGACGGCCTCGGCGCGCGCCATGATGCCCTCCTGCTCCGCGGCCGCCCGCTCAGCAGGGTCGGCGGCGTCCAGTGTCGTCTCCATCTGGCGGAGCATGAGTGGATAGTTGGGCTGGTCGCGGAAGGCGAAGCTCGCCTCCAGGGTCTGGCACATCTCCTCCGGCGTCTCGACGGTGTCGTATACGCGGTCCAGCGTCCGTTCGAGGCCGGCGGACGGCCCGACGCGGGCGACATGCTCCTCCAGCACGGACCGCGCCGTGAACAGGCCGAGGCCGTACGGGTCCCGGACGGTCCCCTTCTCGCGCGGCCCGTACAGGTCCAGGTAGGTGTCGAAGAACGCGGGAAGCCCCCACGGGTCCTCGATCGCCCGGTGCACCGGTTTGCGGCCCCCGTAGCCGGCGAGCCACTGGACGAACGTCGTCGGCTCCTCCAGCGTCGCGAACCGGATGTCCTCCTTGTACTCCAAGTCATCCCCGTACCCCGGCGGTCCGGCCGCGGGCGGGTCCGCCCGGTACGCCTTCGCCGCCGGCACCATCTGGTACGTGCGGGCGTGCTCGCACTCGTGGATCATCGACGTGAACGGGCTGCGACGCGTGAACTGGCCATCCTCCGGGTCCGTGTACGGCAGGAACTGCTCGTCAAGCTTCACCAGCCGGTCGTCGCGGGAGTAGGACGCACGGGACCCGTCGAGGTCCGCCCACCGTGTCTCGTCGATCTCCACCTCGACCGGGCGACTGTACAGCTCGTCCAGCCACGCGACAGCCGGGTCCGCCTCGGCCGCCAGCGCCTCCTCGTACACGCGCTCGAAGACGCCGTGGAACGCGGACCGCAGCGTCCCCCGGTTCGCGACCTCGACCGCACCCTCGCCGACGCGGAACGCGTAGCCGTCGGCATCGTAGCTGACGGTGGCCCCCTCGACAACCCGGTACTCCGGCACATCCGGCACCCAGCCGTCCGCCGCGGTATCGTCCACGAACGCCTCCACCGCCTCCTCGTACACGGCATCGACCGTCTCCCGGACATCCGCACACATTACCCGATTGTTGTCACCTATACGTTAAAAACTGTGGGGTGGAGGGAAACCGGTTTAAGGCCGGACGGGGGAGCAACAACATGCCGCAGCAGCCGCAGCAGCAGCCGCCGGCCGGGGGCGGCGACCAGTGCCCGTTCTGCCAGCTGGTGAACAGCCCGGAGCAGACGTTCACGGTGCACGAGTCCGACAACTTCAAGGCGTGGCTGGATATCAACCCGCGGGCCCGCGGCCATACCATGGTCGTGCCCAAGGACCACCAGACCAGCATGGACGAGCTCGGGCCGGCGCTGGTGGCGGAGATGTTTGACGTACTCCGTATCGTGGCGGAGAAGGCGCGGAACGGGCTCGGGGCGAACGGTGTATCCATGGTCATCAACGACGGCGAGGCCGCCGGCCAGCGCCTCGACCACTTCTACGCGCAGGTCTTCCCCCGGTTCCAGGGCGAGGAGAACGAGGGAGCACCGGCCGGCGCGGTCTTCCAGCCGATCGAGGAGCTGGACGAGTCCGACCTCGACGGCATCGCCGGCCAGATGGCGGACGCCTCGTTCGCGACCGCCGGCGAGGCGGGCGGCCCGGCGACCGGCATGGTCCAGGCCAACCGCAGCGGACCCGCTCCCACGGACGAGGAGGATGCGGACGAAGACGAGGACGAAGACGACGGGACAGACGGCGAGTCCCGGTGGGACCGCGACGGCGCCGAGTTCCGGTAGCCATGCAGCCCGCCAGCCACCGCCGGGCGGTGCAGGCGGCGGACGAGGTCGTCGTCACCGACCACGCAATAGAGAAAGGGTACACGAAGGCGGAGATACGGGACGCCGTGCAGGCGCTCGCGGGCAGCCTCTACCTAGACCGGGAGCAGGGCACCTACCACCTCGTCACGCCCGATGACGTTTACGTCATCCGCCTCGACGGCGGCCGCCGCATCGTCATCACCGCGTTCCCGCACGACAGCGACGCACCCCGGTACCAGCTCGACCGGTTCACGCTGCTACAGGGATGACCGTCACAGTGTCAGAAGCATCCCGGCGGCGACAGCAAGGACCACCCCCATCGCTCGCTGGAGCGTCACCGGCTCCCGCAGGACCACGGCTGCCAGCACCACCACGACGGCCGGGTAGAGGGCGGACAGCGGAAACACCGCAGATGCAGCGCCGCGTCGGAGGGCGAGGAGCAACAGGACGCCCCCGGCAGCGCTGAAGAGCCCGGAGGCGAACGCCCACGACACGCCCGGCCGCGACGTGGCCGGTGCGAAGCCGACCCACGCGAGCACCAGCAGCGTGACGACCACGATACCCACCGACTTGTAGACGACAGCACTCCGCGGGTCGATATGACGGACCGCCAGCTTCGACGTGAGCCCCCAGAGCCCCCACATCAGGACGGCCGCCAGTGTGTACACTACCCAGGTCCGCGCCATGCCCGCAACCGGGCATCAGCAGCATAAATAGGCACCGGCACACGCATCATACAACATTCGTTCAAACATCTATTAAACGCATAAATGACATATTAAATATGTCAATAAAATGTCTACCATGATTAGAATCGAATCAACGTATTTCAGGATGGAGAACGCCCCTTACATTCGTTTATCATTTAAAAGAATCGGGTCGGTGGCAGTACGCATGGCACTGCAGGACTGTAATACGGTGTACCTGGAGGGCCTGCGGGAGGATGCGTGGGGTCCGGACGCGCTGTACGAGGTCGGGCGGCCCAGCGACGATGACGACCCGGCCTCCGGCACCGGTGCCGGAGCCGTCTCGTTCGACGAGCCGTACGAACCGGTACGGATGTACGACGGTACACCGGTGTGAAGGGGCCGTCGACAGTATAAGGCTCATCCTGTATCTTAGAACATGACGCTCAGGGCGCGACTGCTGCCGGGCCGCGGCGCGGCGCCGGATGACGCGGTCCAGGTCACGGTCTACGTGGTGACGGGGCGGCACGGTGGTCTGCGCATCCCGGCGTCGTTCTGCCGCGAGTGTGACCTCTTCGCCCGTGCAGCCGATGAAGCGGCCGAAAAGGTCGAGGCCGACGTCGATGTCGCGGTGGTGTCCTGGTGGACGCACGTCGTGTCGGCGCTCCGGCGGGGCGGCTACCATCCGCCCGTCCTGGTGGTGGACGGCCGAAAGGTGGCGCAGGGCGAGAACGTGCCGACGGTCGAGGAAGTGGCTGATGCAATCCGGGACACGGAGCCGGCGGATATACCTGCGGCTGGCGGGAAGCGGTAACTTATTTCCGGCAGCTGCCACCATCGGCTGTCATGGCGTCCAGCCACGCCCGACGCGCCGTGACAGTCTCGATATGGCTGTGGATCGCCGGCGGCCTCCTCCTGGCAGGGCTTACTGTCGCGGCAGTCGCGGACAATCTCTTTGCGACCTCCTGCCAGCAGGCACGACAGCACGCCGTTGACCGCTTCAACGGAATCAGCGGCGACATTGACCTGCTGTGTCGACAGGGCGCAGGTACGGCCACGGTATCCCACATCAGCATAGCTGACCGCTGTGGCAGGCAGACAGTGTACGTTGCCAGCACCAGACAGGCCCCGGCGCCGCGGGCACCACAGCATGTCGCGGACAGGGTCAACGCCACAGGACGGTATCTCTGTATCGGTTTCAACGGGGAGCTGTACGGCTGCACCCAGCATGCGTGCCCCATCACCATGCCTGCGGTCGGGACACCCGCAGCCGGCTCTTCCATGGACCGACTCGGCCGTGGGGACGGAAGCTTCGACTATCGGCTGCGGATGTGGCGGAACAGCTCCGGCCACATCACCGTGGCGGCAACGCATCTCCCCTGACCAAGAGAAAAAAGGATGGGCTGGAGCCGTGCCGGTCACGGCTCCAGCATCTCCGCCACGTCGTCCTCCTCCATCGCGCCGCCGTCCGTGCGCGGCGGGTCGGCGGCGCGGCGGTCGGACAGGGCGGCACCGGCGACGAACCCCATGTAGGTGAACGGGTCGCCGCCGAGGTACCGCTCCGCGACGAGGAGGCCGGCGGTGACGGCACCGCCGTCCGTGACGTTGCTGCGGTCCGCGCCACCGTCGCGGGTCCAGCAGCGTTCCAGGGTGGCGGCGGCGTAGCCCGCGCCCGTGGCGGCGGCGTACCGCGGTGCCGGGCCGCGGAGTGCTGCCTCGATGCCGTCAAGCATCCGGGTCACCGCGGCGGACCAGGACCTCGACGGTGTCGCCGGGCGACAGGTCAAGGCGGTCGCGGACGGCGGCCGGGATGACGAGGCGGCCGCGCTGGTTGACTGTGGCGTGGAAGCCGTCGACGCCGTCGTCAGCAAGCCGCAGCGCGCTTTTCGGATGGTCGAACCCTGGCGCCGGGTCGATACCCGTGCCACTGGCAGAACGGGGCCGCTGGGTGAACGCGTTGGCTCGGTGCTTGCGCCGTCTCGGGGTCGGTGTCGCTCACGGGGACCACCCGCACCCATATGGGGGCGCATCGTTTAAGGCAGTACGTGGGAACGGCGGGTCAAAGATCGGTCCTGTGGAGCGGTTCGTAGGTGGGGCCGTCGCCCTGGAGCCGGCTCTCGTACAGGGTAACGTGGTCGACGGTGAACGTGCCGAACCGGTCGTCGCTGCGGGCTGCGATGGCCTGCTGGAGCGTCCGCTTCCTGTCGCCGGCGAGGTCGTTGACGCGCAGCAGCGTGATGTGCGGGTGGAACTCGTGCTCGTCGGCGGGCACATCGTGGTCCGCCACCGCGTCGTGGAGCTGGTGGAGCTCATCGGCGTGCACGCCGGCCCAGACCACGGAGATGTAGTCCGTGGACGGG
>CAZAFX010000010.1:0-8423 GCA_964484895.1 uncultured archaeon
CTACGTCGGCGAGGACAACGACGAGCACCGCCCCGTCATGATCCATAGAGCTCTGTACGGCTCGTACGAGCGGTTCCTCATGGTCCTCATCGAGCACTACGACGGCAAGTTCCCGACCTGGCTCGCCCCCGAACAGGTCCGCGTGCTGCCCATCAGCGACGACCACCTCGACTACGCCCACGACGTGGCGGATGCGCTGGACGAGTTCCGGGTCCAGGTCGAGGACCGGTCCTGGACGGTCGGCAAGAAGATCCAGCAGGCCCACGACGACCGCGTCCCGTATATGCTCATCGTCGGCGACGACGAGGCAGACGACGGCACCGTCAGCGTGCGGGACCGGCAGGAGCGCGAGCAGCAGGACGTGGGACTCGACGCGTTCCGGACGCACCTGCAGGACGAGGTCGAGGACCGGCGGACGGCGCCCGACTTCTGCAGCTAGCCGGACAGGATGGCGCGCTGGTCGTCGTCGGTGAACGGCTCCACGACCGTCGTTTCAAGCTTGGCGTCCACCTGGCCGCTGTCCACCGGCCGGATATCGTTGTGGTACTCCCGGACCATCGCCAAGTCGCCCAGCGCCTCGTACAGCGGCCCCGACTCCACGTCGCGGACATGCGCCCGGTGCAGCTCCCGGTCCGCACCGTCCACCATCTCGTCCACCGGCGTGAAGACCGCCACGTCCTCCACCGCCATCAGCACGTCGCCGCCCCTGGCGTCGCCGCGGGTGCGGTCGAAGAAGCTGCCGATGGTGTACGCCACCACCTCCGCATGGTCCAGCGGCGTCACCGCCCGTTCCCGGTCGGTCTCCCGGATGTCCGGGGTGAGCGTGACCGCCGTTGTCGGGCTGTCGCCGGTCCGGACGTCCAGGTCGTACCGTGGCTCGGTGCGGCCGTCCTCCGTGGTCGTGCGGTCCACGACCGCCGCCGGGTCGACGCCATTGGCGTCGTACCGGACCGGCTCTTGGAAGAACACCCGGTCCACGCCGCGCACCGGCACGTCCTCGCGGTCGAGCGTATCGAGCAGCCAGCCTAGCGTGAGCGCGCCGTTAACGACGTTATCATCGTCGTAGTCCGGGTCAACGTGGACCGGCTGGTCATCGTCCGACCCGTACGCGAACGCCCGCACGAGGTCGGGATCGGCGGAGCGGTACACGTCCGCCTCGTCCACAGCGTACGGCAGGTCAGCCCCCTGGACGGCCGTCCGGACCGCGTCGCGGTCCACCACGTCCCAGTCAAGCGGGTACGTGCCGCCGCTGTGGTTGTCCGCCATCCACTACACCACAGTGGATTCGGGGCCCGATGCTTAAAACGGCTCCGGCGGCGTCAGCGATAAAAGGCAGCGACGCCCGTCAACGGACATGCACGTCGCGGTCGTCGGCGGTGGAGTCGTCGGCGCCAGCCTCGCGTACCAGCTCGCCCGGCGCGACGCCACAACGACCGTTCTGGAGCAGGACGACTGCTGCAGCGCCACCACGAGCAGGGCGTCCGGCGGCTTCCGCCACCAGTTCGCCACACCGGAGAACATCCGTATGTCAGCTGTGAGCCACCAGTTCTACACCGATTTCGAGAACCATACCGGCGTCGACCCCGGCTTCCGGGAGAACGGCTACCTGTTCCTGCTGCGAGACAGGGAGACCGACGCGGTCTTCCGCCGCGCCCGCACGCGGCAGCATGCTGTGGGCGTCGAAACCGAGCTGCTCACGGCCGACGAGGTGGCGGACCGGTATCCGTCACTGGACACTGGCGGCGTCGTGGCAGCAACGTTCCACGGGAAGGACGGCCTGTTCGACCCGGATCGCATCTGCCACGGGTTCGTCACAGCGGCGGAGCGTGCAGGCGCCGACATCCGCCGCGACACCGGCGTGACGGACATCCTGACAGCGGACGGCGCTGTCACCGGCGTCCGGACCGGAGGCGAAACAGTGGACTGCGACGCCGTCGTCAACGCGGCCGGACCGTGGGCGCCCGCCGTCGCCGACATGGTCGACACCCCGCTCCCCGTCACGCCGAAGCGGCGGCAGGTGGCGGTCATCTCCCCCGATATCGACGTCGACCCGGCGTGGCCGCTCATCAGCGACTTCGACCGCGACGTCTACTGCCGGCCGACCACCGACGGGACACTGCTCGTCGGCGGCCGCGTCCCGGACGACGACCCCGCGCAGGACCCGGACGCGTACGACGGGGCCGTGGACGACTACTGGGTGACGGACGCCGTCAGCACACTGCAGCGGGTGCTGCCGTTCGACGACTACACCGTGGAGAGCGGACGGGCCGGACTGTACAGCATCACCCCGGACCGGAAACCAGTCATCGGGCAGGCCGGGCCAGACGGGTTCCACATCGCGGCAGGCTTCTCGGGCCACGGCGTCATGCATGCCCCGGCCACCGGCATCTGCATCGCGGAGCAGCTGCTGGACGGGGAGGCGACGACGGTCGACACGGCACCGTACCGGTACGACCGGTTCGAGACCTTCGAACTCTAGCCCCGATTACTTCATATAAATTTTGTATACGGAGATAAAACAGGTTAGATTTAATAATTTAGACTCTATTTCTCCACGTATGGATGATGCATACGCGGTGCTGGAGGATGCTGCCGCCCGGTTCGACCGGTTCGCCGTCGAACTCGAGGGACTCGGCCACCGGCTGGACCAGTACGCGGCCGCGACCGAGGGCGACGCCGATCTGCCGCCGGAGATCGCGGACGAGGCCGAGATGCGGGAGGAAATCGCTGCGTACTTCCGCGACACCCTTCCCCACGCCCGGGAGATCGCCGCGTGGGCCTACGATGATGTCGACGACCTCGTGGACGAGCTCTACACAGAGCTCCAGCAGCCGCGGGAGGCCGGCCTCACACCGGAGACGTTCGAGCGGAAGCGCGAGGCGTATAACGACGCACACACCGCACTGAACGGGTATCTGGACCTCCTCCACCTCTACGGCGAGATGGACCAGCGGGCGGCCGATCTCATCGGACCTGAGGTCGTGGCACAGGCGAAGGAGGACGCACCCGACATCCCGGCGGAGCCGGAGACGCGGCAGGTCGCCGTCGATGACGGGGACAGCGGGACCGCCGTCCCGGTACAGAACGGCAGCACCGGTACCAGGGAGCAGTCGCGCAACACAGAATCTACAGCCAAAGATCTGCTGGACGGTATCAACGGGCGCCAGGCCGCCGCGGCAGCTGCAGGTGCGGCCGCGCTCGGCGCTGCATACCTGCTCGGGCGGCGGGACAGCTAGCACGCACACCAGCGCCAGGACACCAGAGCCCTCTCTATTTATAAAAATTAGTTGTTACTTTAAAGTAACATTATGGAATCGACACGACGGCGGTTCCTGAAGCTGGGCGGCGCAGCAGGCATGTTCACGGTCGCTGGCGGGCTCGGCGCAGGGGCCGCGGCGGTGACGGCGACGGACTCCGAGTGGAACGACCTCTGGGACAGCGAATCCCCCGAGGAGGATGCGCTGGAACGGGAGCTGCGTGACCGGTACGACCCTGTATGGCCGCTGTCCGGGGGCTGGATGCAGGTGGACGCGGGCGCGTTCGCAGGGGACTACGCGGAACGTGACGCGCGGCAGGTGTACGACGCGGTGCGGCAAGCCTCCGAACCGGGTGCCAACTACCCCGGTGACTGTTACGTGGGGGTGTGGCAGCAGCAGGATACCGCGGTGGCGGTGAGCGTGCTTGACCCTGCGAAAGGCCGTGAGCGGACCGTCTACCCCGACGATGCGGCGCTGGACGAGCTCGGCACCGGTATCGCGTGGGATGCCGTGTCGGAGTACCACGAGCGCGGCGAGGTCCAGGGCCTGCTCGGGTACGACGGTCAGTAGAGCTCCGGGTCCGTGATGGTGCAGTCGCCCTCGACTGTGACCTGGCAGGAGAGCCGGAGTGGCCGGTCGAGCGCGTCGGGGCCGAGGAACCGTTTCAGCGTCTGTTGCTCGTCGTCCTGCATCGTGGAGAGGTTGTCGGCGCCGTCCCTGATCAGGACGCCGCAGGTGGTGCAGTTGCAGAAGCCGCCGCAGGCGTGCGGCCAGTCGATGCCGGCATCGAGGAGCGCGTCCAGCAATGTCTCGCCGTCCTCCGCCTCGACGGTCTCGTCACGGTCCGGAAGGTGGACGGTCGGCGCCATGACGGGGAAGAGGGGCGGATAGCTTTTTGAGGGTGGGCGCCGGCTACACCTTTTTAAAATTCTCCCGCGCGTCCCTACTGTGCCCCGTGCACGCGGTGTGCGGGGCGGTGAGTACGATGTTGACAGTACACGACGCGGACCCGGAGGAGCTCATCAGGGCGATGGCGGAGCAGCTGGAGGACGAGTTCGAGGCGATCGAGCAGCCGGAGTGGGCGCAGTACGCGAAGACCGGTGTCGACCGGGAGCGGCCCCCGCAGCAGGAGGACTGGTGGTATATCCGGTCAGCAGCGGTGCTGCGGAAGCTGTACGTTGACGGGCCGCTCGGGACGCAGCGGCTCCGCACCGTGTACGGCGGCAAGCAGCGGCGCGGCCACCAGACGGAGCATGCAGCGAAAGGCTCCGGGAAGGTCATCCGGACCGTGCTCCAGCAGCTTGAGGCTGCCGGGCTCGTCGAGGATACGGACGGCGACGGGCGGGCGGTGACATCCGACGGGCAGTCGTTCCTCGACCGGCACGTGAAACAGGTCGCCGAGGGGTGAGTGACATGGACGAAGAAGAGCTCAAGAAGCTGAAGGAGAAGAAGAAGGAGTCCCTTTCCGGTGACGAGGCCGCCGGGCAGCTCGAGGAGCAGCAGGAGCAGATGCGGCAGCAGCTGAAGCAGATCGCGAAGCAAATCCTGACCGACGAGGCCCGTTCCCGGCCGGAGCTGGCGTCGCAGATCGAGCTGCAGCTGGTGCAGCTGCACCGGGCCGGCCAGATCAAGGACAAGATCACCGATGAGCAGCTGAAGGAGCTGCTGAAGAAGCTGCAGGAAGAGGGCGACGAGCAGGATATCAAATACACGACCAGAGGTTGAGCGAGATGGGATCACGCAAGTCACGGGGCAAGAAGAAGCGGCTGCAGAAGGAGAAGAACCGGTCGAAATCCGCGCCGCGCTGGGTGGACCTGAAGAAGTTCGGGATGAAGCGGTCGCTGACACGCGCCGTGAAGCGACGGTCCGACCGGCACTGGCGCCGTGACGACACCGACGAGTGAGTACCATGGCCGAGACGCATATGTACACGGTCAACCTGCGGCCCGCACAGAAGGTCAGCAGGCGGAAGCGTGCCGGGAAGGCGATGCGCATCCTCCGCGAGTACGTGCAGCGGCACGCGGAGGTCGAGACGGTGAGCCTCTCGAACGCCGTCAACGAGGCGGTCTGGCAGGACGGCGCCCAGCGCCCACCGCGCAGCGTGGAGATCAAGGTGCGGACCGAGGACGGGACTGCCCATGTCGGACTCGCCGACCGGGAGCTGGAGATTCCGGATGAGGAGCCGGCGTCCGCGGAGGCAGGCGCTGACGCCTACGACGACGCGGAGATCGCCGAGATGACCGTCGACGAGGTCCAGGAGCTCGTCGAGGACAACGCTATCACCGCGGAGCGCGCTCTCGATATCGAGTACGCGGGGAAGAACCGGAAGACGCTCATCGAGTGGCTGGAGTCACGGGTCGAGGAGCCAGAAACCGCCGACGAGGCGGAGGAAGAACTTGAGGCCGAGGTCGAGGAGAGGGAGGCGGCCCCCAGAGCGGCGGAGGACCAGGAGGACGAGGAGACGTACGACCTGCCCGACGCTGTCGTCGAGACGCTGCGGGACGGCACCATCGCCGAGGGGAAGGAGGCCGCGCAGGACCTGAACAAGAGCGAGTTCGAGAAGCTCCTCAACTTCGAGGAGGCCCACCAGGACCGGAAGGGGATGAAGAAGTTCCTCCGGTCCAACATGAACTGACCTGCCGGCCCGTCCATGCTTTAAAAACTTCTCAGTGCCCTGTGGCTGCATGACGCTGGCACGGACCGACTACCAAGGGAACGTCAACATCGGGCTGTACGGCCTCACGACCGAGGCCCAGACGTTCCTCGCACCCGGGTTCGCGCAGGATGTGTTCGCGGACGCGGCCGACGTGCGGGTGGCGGAGACGCCGCTTGTCGGCCTGTTCGCTGCCGGCAACGCCAACGGGCTGCTGGTGCCGGACATCGCCACGGACCGGGAGGTCACGGCCCTGGAGGATGCCGGCGCGTCCGTCCATGTCCTCGAGCACCGGCACACCGCGCTCGGCAACCTCGTCCTGTGCAACGGTACGGGGGCACTGGTCTCGCCGGCACTTGACGAGGTGACTGACACGATCACGGACGCACTGGGCGTGGATGTGGAGACCGGGACCGTGGCAGGGCTGGAGATCCCGGGGTCGTGTGGCGTGGCGACGGACAGCGGTGTGCTGTTGCACCGGGACGCGTCCGAGGAGGAGCTCGCGGCAGCGGAGGACGTGCTGGATGTGGAGGGCGACATCGGCTCGGTCAACTTCGGGACCCCGTACGTCCACTCCGGCATCCTCGCCACCACGCAGCACCTGCTCGTCGGCAACGACACGAAGGGCCCGGAGCTACAGCGCATCCAGGACGCGCTCGGGTTCCTGGACTGACCGCGCCGCTTTTATTTGTTACACGCAAGTGGCATGTATGGGCGGTAGGGGTGTGGCACTGGTTGTGCCGGCGTATGACGAGGCCGACATCATCGAGCGGACGCTGGACCGGATGCAGGACGCCGCCTCGTACGTCGACGAGCTGTATCTGGCGGACGATGGGTCTACAGACGGGACAGCAGAGCGGGCAGCCGACTACATCGCGGAGCACAATCTCGACGTGGAGCTGTACCGGAACGAGCGGAACGGCGGGAAGGTGGGCGCCATCCAGCATACGGTGGAGGACGCTGTCGATGCCGCGTACACACTCGTGATGGACGCGGACAGCTGGCTCGACACGCCGGAAACCCTGCCCGACACGCTCGACTACATCGAACGCGAGGACCTTGCCGGCGTCGGGCTGCGGGTGGCGCCGGCGATCACCGGCGACAACAGGTACCAGCGGGCGCTGCAGGGATGCCAGCAGCAGGGATACGCGTTCGGCCGGCTGCAGCACCGGCTCACATCGTGGGCCGTCGAGGACGAGCTGCGGGCAGCCGCTGACCGGTGCCGCGACCGTGATGCAGCGGGCGGAGCCGTTGAGAGTGCCAAAGAGCCGGCGGACCGGTTCGCGGGGATGTGGGACGAGGTCGCCACGGCCACGCAGTCGGCCACCGCTGATTCACTCGATACCGCGGCTGAAAAGGTCTCGGCGCGGGACGGACCGCGTGGAGAGCGGCGCGGCGACCCACAGCTCCGGCACATGGCCGGCGCCGGCTATCTCGTGGAGACCAGGACGCTGGCGGCGGCCCTCAAACAGCACAGCCGCGAGTTCGATGGGGAGGATATGCAGACGACGGCGCTCATCCAGTTCGCTGTGGAGGATGATCTTGCGTACTTCCCGGACCTCACGGTGAAGACGGAGGTGCCGGACACGCTAACAGGGCTTCGGAACGGTACTGAAGGTCTCCTTCCACAGCGGACTGGGTGGCACCATGGCGCCCTGCATACGTATGCCGAACGCGCCGAGGACTACCTGACCGGTGCACGGGACCCCCGGCGGACCCTGACCTGGGCGACGGTCTACGAGCTCGGGTTCATGTCCGCGGTGGCGCCCGTCCTTGCGGCCGGGGTGGCGCACGAGGCCGTCTTCGACGGGAACCTGGAGCCGGCCGCCGCGTGGTACCTAACGGACGCCGCTGTCACGGCGGCAGGCCTGGAACTGGGCTACCGGATGGGCGAGCTCGAGGACCGGTCGTACGCCCGGTACCTGCCCGCAATGCCGGTGTACCGGGCGGCCGCGTTCTTCCCGGGCAAGCTGGCGTCGTACAGAGAGTTCCTGCGGACGACTGGTGAGGAGATCTGGCGGCAGACGTGGGGCGGGGCAACCGACCGGTTGGAGACGGCCGAACAGGTCGACAACCTCTACAGCAAGGTCAGGGACACCATCCAGGACAAGGAGTAAGCGGCCGGCTTTCGGCAGTCTCGGTGCGGACACCGCACACCTTTTGTACGCGCGGCCGCCGTGCTGGCCCATGGGCACGGCAGGGACAGCGCGGCTGCCGCTGCACGGCGGGTCAGCACCGCGATGGCTGTTCGACCGGATGGAGGAGCTGGGCGGGGCGATCGCGCGGGTGGTGGTCGCGGAGTACGGGCAGGATGAGCTGTTGCGGCGGCTGGCGGACCCGCACTGGTTCCAAGCGTTCGGCTGCGTCCTCGGGTTCGACTGGCACTCGTCCGGGCTGACCACGACCACGATGGGCGCGCTGAAGGAGGCACTGGACGCCGAGGTCGACGGTGTGACGGTCTGCGGTGGGAAGGGGGCGACGAGCCGGGAGACCCCGGACGAGCTGGAGGCGCT
>CAZAFX010000010.1:8433-15305 GCA_964484895.1 uncultured archaeon
ACCGTTCAACCTGCGGAGTGCGGACGTGGCGGCGCTGCAGCGGGCGTCCCGGATGAGTGCGGCGGTGGACAACAGCTGCGTGCAGGACGACTACACGCTCTACCACCATACGATGGTCGTCACCGAGGACGGGGACTGGACGGTCGTGCAGCAGGGGATGGGGGACGCGAGCGCCCGCCGGTACCACTGGCAGTCCGCCGACCTTGACGGATTCGTCACGGAGCCGCAGGCTGCGATCGCGTCGATGGACAGCCGGCAGACCGTGCTCAACCTGCCGGGTGACGGCAGCACGGAGACGCGGGACGTGGCCGTCGACCTCGTGAACGACGACCCACGGCACCTGGAGCGGTACCTGCGGCCGGGACAGGCGTCGCTGGACGCGTTCACCGGCGGGGAGGAGCTGCGGATGCCGCGACACCACCGGCTGCAGGAGGCGGACCTGACCGAGCGAAGCATCAGGCAGCTGGAGGCAGCGTATGAGCGGCAGCCGGAGGGGTTCGATGAGCTAGTGGACGTCGACGGGGTCGGGCGGAAGTCGCTGCGGGCGCTCGCTCTCATCGCCGAGCTGGTGCACGGGACGGAGAACGACTGGGACGACCCGGCAAAGTACGCGTACGCACACGGCGGGAAGGACGGGACACCGTACCCCGTGCACCGGGACCGCTACGATGAAAGCATCGAGCATGTACAGCGGGCGCTCCGGCAGGCGGACGTGACGGACGAGCAACGGGAGGCGGCGCAGCAGCGGCTGCAGGCGCTTGGCTGACCGGTACGCTGGCAGTTGCCTCCACCACAATCTTCTTCTACGTCCCGGTCGAGTGGGCCGTATGCGGCAGACCCTCCGCAATCGACTGCTGGCGGATCTCCGGACGGGCGGGCGGCCACTCGTCCTGTTGACGCTCGTAGGCGGCGTCCTCCGGTTCCCACGACTGGGCGCCCGGCCGGCGTGGGGGGGGGACGAAGCTGCATACAGCTCCGTGACGCAACAGCTGGGTGACGCGTTAGTGGCGGGTGTCGGGCCATCGATGGCCGTGTACTGGAGTTCGCTGGAACACGCCCTGCGGCATCCACCCCTGTATTTCTATCTGAACACTGCCCCCTACCTCGTGACGGGGGGGTCACTGCCGCCCACATGCGGATTATCAGCGCCCTGTTCGGGACGCTCACCGTCCCGGCGATATACCTGCTCGGACGCGCACTGTTCGATCGGCGGACGGGCCTCATCTCCGCGTTTCTCACCGCTGTCCTCGCGCTCCCTGTGCTCTACGCCCGCCACGTGCACCCGGCGGCCACAGGCGTGTGTTTCCTCATCCTCGCTGCATACGTCACATACTGCGGGCTGGAGTGGCGCGGCGGCTCGTTTGCGGTGAGCGTGGTTGCCGTGTGTCTCGCGGCGGCCACGCACGTCCTCGGTGGCGTCCTCGCCGTTCTGTACGCCGGCAGCAGCTGGCGTGCCCGCGGGCGCGGGCCCCATCTGTCGGGGGTGGACGCGCGGCGGGGTGTGCTGTCCGTGGCGTCGTTCCTGGGTGCGGGGGGCGTGTCCTATGTCGCCGTCCACGGGCTGGCGGGGTGGCCGCTGCACCAGTCGTTCCCGGGTCTACCCGGACTGTTGCAGCTGCTCCGCGTCCCCATCACCCATATCATCCTCCCTGCCGTCCGGCATCTCACGCCTGCGATCATCACCAGGGAACTCCCCACGGCGCTCAGCTTCTACATCGGGTCGCCGGTCGCCTACGTCACCCTGCTTCCTCTTGCCGCTCTCCTCTGGGACGCGTGGGACGCGGACGGTGCCGGGTTGGACCGCGCCGTCCTGCTCGTCTCCGTCTGGTTTGCTGGCACGCTCATCGTACTGATGCCGGTCATCGCATACATCAACAGTGGCGGCGGGGTGTCCGGGGTACGCACGAGCCTGTTCCTCCTTCCCCCGTTCATCCTCCTTACCGCGAGCGGTGTTGACCGTCTCCTCACCAGACGACGACTGTACGGCCTCCTTGTGCTCACGCTCATCACCGTAACACAGGTTGGCCACCTGTGGACTCCGCTCATCGGCATGCCCGGTCCCGATGCGCAGGACCCCGGGACGGAGACGCTCTCCTATCCGTCGCTCGCCTGCTCGGGGGACACGCCGCACCGCTACCTCACCTGTTTCACACGACATCCGGTCGGGTACGACGACACCGTCAACTGGCGGGCGGCGGCATGGACGGCCGACACCGTCACTCCCTGGAACGAACCAATCTTCACGACGTTCCGGGGGCCGCTGCTGTTCTACACGGACCGGCCCCCTGCCCTCGTCTCCCCGCTCGTCACGCTCCGGAGCCGGGTAAACAGCCGGCCGCCGGAACTGCGAATCAACGCCCCAGGCCCTCGAGACTTCTGGATCGCCGCCGATACACGCCGGTACCAGTGGATAGAAGCAGAGAAACGGCGCCACATCCGCGACCAGTGCACCCTCCATAGATACGGCCCACTCCGCCTCTTCGACTGCGACGGATACACCCCACCGCAGCACGCCCACTGACCAGCACCGCCGTTTCACGCCGTACAGCAGTGGAAGGACCCCACCGGCAGCTTTAAGAACCCTCACAGATACGTTATTACTGTATGGTTGCAATGGATGAGCGGGGTCGTGTGCTGGTATCGGTCACCCCGGACGAGCTCGATGTGGCCAGCCAGTACGACTTCGACGTGGAGCTGGATCTGGACTGGGGGCACGAACGCCTCCTGACAGGGAAGGACTCGCTCATAGAGCGCCTCGCGGCATACGACGTGGCGCCGGAACAGGTGAAGAGCATCCATCTTCCGCCCGGCACCCGTACGCGCGGCAGCCGGGTCGGGATGGCCGCCACACCAGCGAACCGGGGCGCCGTGGGCGACTTCGTCCACGGGCAGCTCGGCGAGTTCGACGACCCGTTCCTCGTCATGCATCCGGACAAGGACCTGTCCTACACCGAGCAGCTCCCGTTGCTCGCCACGTACACCGATATCACCGGGCACGACATCGCCATCGAGAACACGGCGTCCGCCGACCACTGGCGGACCCCGGAGGACCTTGCGTTCTACGCCTGGGCCGCCGAGGAGCGGCCGGAGCTCGATCGGCTGCACCTGACCGTCGACAGCGCCCACTTCCCCTCGGCATCCCGGGAGGCGGACGGGTACGACCATGACGCGGCCGACCACGTCTGCACCGCGCTCGGTGACGCGTACAGCGATGTCGCGGACGACTACCTGTCCTTCCTCGAGGAGAGGGCCCCCGACGGCGTGGAGGTGGCGGCAGGCGATCCGTACCAGCCGCTGGCACGGACGCTCGCACTCGCCGGCGATCGGGTGCAGAGCGTCCATTTCAACGACCCGGAGACGAACAATCTGCCGCGGCTGCGCTCCCGGCACGAGGATGGCGGCGCCTACGCCGCCGTCGAGGCGATGGCGGAGCACGACGTGTACACCGTCCTGAAGCCTGATGCGCTCCTGGACGATCCGCAACGGCTGAGCACGCGTAGGGATGCCGTTGCAGAGGCGTACGCGGCGGCACGGCAGCAAACGACCCAGCAGCGGTATCGATAGTGGCAATGACGCTCGAAGAGTACGATGGACCGGTGCTGCAGGAGCAGGATCTGCAGTATTTCCTGAGCGGGCTCGATCATCGGATTGAGCAGTATCTCCGGGCGAGCGCGGCTGACCCGTCGACGGGGCTGGCGGAGAGCGAGCTGTACCTTGTGAGCATCGGCGGGGATTCGCTGCTGCTCCAGACCGACCAGGAGGTGCGGCCGGCGAACGACAGCGACCTCGCGGTGCAGCACACGTACCATCCGAACGATTCACGGTCCTGGCTCGAGGGGGAGGCGCTCGAGTCGGCGTTCGCCATGTACGGGTTCTACCCCCGGGTCAACGGCCGGTACGAGCCGCCCGCCGGGAGTAACAACGTGTTCGAGAACGCCGAGCAGGGGGAGCGCGGCGCGTTCATGGACTGGTTCGAGGACCGCATCACCCCGCTGGGGGATGTCCGGGACGATGAGCAGGCGGCGGAGCAGCTGTGGCGGGAGTACAGCGGGAACGATCTGCCCATCCCGAAGGCGGACGTGTTCGCCGGGGAGAAGGTGCTCGGGTCCTGGTTCCAGGACTGGCTGCAGGAGTACGCCGTCCCCGTGACGATCAACGGGCGGACGCTCGACCATATCACGGTGCTCGACCTGCCGGCCCTGACCGCGCGGAAGGTGTACCGTGCCACGGTGGACAACGACGGGCCGGAAGACGATGCCCAGGCGTACGACCTCGGGACAATCTACGACTACGTGCGCCGCTCGCACAGCAACAGCGAGCAGGCCGCGTTCCGTGACGCGTTCAACGAGGCCTGGACGTTCCTCTGCGCCGCGAACCCGGACGATCTCGCCGACTACCATGCGCGGACCGGGACCGACCCGCGGCCCGACCTGCCGGAGGACATGTGGGACCAGCTCGTGGGCCGCGTGCAGGCGCGGGAGCCGATATCCCGCATCCGGGAGGACATCGATCCCTCGGACTGGACGGCTGATGACACGCCCGGCTGGCGGTACTTCAAGCAGGAGAAACACCGGAAGCCGCCGAGCGAGCACTGACCGTTACCGCCGGGAGACGTGCGGGCTGTCCGCATCGTAGAAACGGAGCGGGAGCTCCTCACCGACGCTGATGCCGATACGGGTGTCCCGTACCACGTCGTCCGGCACGGGGCCGTCCTCGATGCGCAGGTCGCCGGCGGTCAGGTCGGTGCCGTCGTGGTCGGTGGTGACGGCGAACGCCTCGCACAGCTTGCCGGGGCCGCTGCAGAGGGCGGTGTCAGCGTCCACGTCCCGGCGGCTCCGCATCGTGTCGAGGCCGGCGACCGGGGCGGCAGCGCGGATGAGCACGGCGCCCGGCTCGCCGTCCGGGCCCGTGACCACGTTGAGCATGTGGTGGATGCCGTAGCAGATGTAGACGTAGGCGCGGCCGGGCGGGCCGAACATGGGGGCGTTCCGGTCCGTCTTCCCGGTGAACGCGTGGCTTGCCGGATCCTTGACGTCGCTGTCACCGTAGTACGCCTCCGTCTCCACGATGCGGCCGCGCAGGTCGCCGTGTACTAGCGTGCAGCCGAGGAGGTCGCGGGCGACAGCGGCGCTGTCCCCCTGGAACGAGGCAGCGTCCATGCACCGGTGGTGCGGCGGGGACGTTTTTGTAGCTATGCGGGTGTGTCGTCGATACGGCGCTGCATGACGGATTCGATCTGTGCGTACTCCTCGTCCACAGGTGTGGCATCGAACGTCGTCCGGGCGAACTTGTCCTCCGCCACGGGCTCGTAGGCGGTGAGGGTCTGCAGCGCCTGAAGGTACTGCCGGTTCATGTTCGCCAGGTCGTCGTACCGGTCCTCCACCGCCGCCATCAGCTCCTCCACTTGTCCCTCGGAGTACCGGGACGGCGGGTCGATGTCGGTCAGGTTCGTCAGGTCGGCCTGCGTGTGGTGGAGTGCCTGCGCAACGGTGTCAGCCGTCCAGGTCTCCACGTGTTCCTCGCCGGTCGCCTCGTCGCTGACGCGGACGCGGAACGTCGGCTGAAGCTCGTGGATAAGCCAGTCCACATCCCGCCGGTCCTGTTCGGCGGCGAGCCATGATTCGATTACGCGCTCCGCGGACCGCTGCAGCACATCCTCGCCGGTCCCGTCCGCACCGCGCAGCCGGTGGTAGGTCTCGACATGCCCGTAGAACGTGCCGACCGTCGTCACGGCCTCGTCGATTTTGGTCGTGACGACGTCGTACAGCCCATCGTCGGGCATACCCATTTATACGGCCCGCGACGCATTTAAACCACCTGATGTACGACGCGGTGCTCGATGTGGCAGCCGGTGTCTACACGGTCATGGCGATGCTGGTGGCGGCCGGGCTTGTCGGGGCAGCGGTCGGCGGCGACCCGCTGCAGCTGTTGACCGCCGGGCTGGTGACTGTCCTCGTGCTTCTCCCGCTGCGGACGGTCGTCACCCGGCAGCCTGCTACCGGGCTCCGTGCGTGGGAGGCGGCGCACCGGCCCCGCCTCGTGGTCGCGGCCTCGCTGGGGGCGGTCGGTGGCGTGCTGCTGTTGCAGGGTGGTGGCGGGGCCGCCGGTACCGTGCTGCTGTTCCCGATGCGGACCGTTCCCGGTGTGGTCTACCCGGCAGCTGTCTTCTACGGACCGACGGGCCCGGTCGGCCCGGCGGTGTTCGCTGCAGCCGTGCTCCACGTCGAGGCGGTGTGGCTGTACCTGCTTTCGGGCCTCCTATCAGGGGTCACAAATAAAACATGGCGGATGGTAACGGGCTAGCATGGATATCTCGCCGTGGTACGTGGGCGCCATCGCCGTGGGTGGGCTGGTCGCTGTGGGGGCGCTCCTTGCAGGCGGCGGCGCATCCACGGATGCAGCCGATGACGGCGGGACGGCGACAGTGAACGGGTCGTACGAGACGACGAGTGACGGGACGCGGTACACCGTGCACCCGGACAATCTGGTGCTCGGATGCTCCGGGAAGGACTGCATCCCCGCCATCGACAATCCGTCGTTCACGTCCGCGGCTGCAGCCGGTGACTGGCTGGCGGACGACGACCTCGTCATCGGCGTCGACATCGGCGGCGAGGCGCGGGCGTACCCGTTCCGTATCCTGAACGTGCACGAGATCGTGAACGACGAGATCGGTGGACGGCCGGTCGCGGTCACGTACTGTCCGCTGTGCCGGTCCGGGCTGGCGTACAGTCGACGGGTTGACGGGCGGACGCTGACGTTCGGGGTTTCAGGCCGGCTGCACAACGCCAACCTTGTGATGTACGACCGGCAGACCGAGACCTACTGGAGCCAGATCCAGGGCGAGGCCATCGTCGGGCCGCTCGTGCCAGCCG
>CAZAFX010000011.1:0-12032 GCA_964484895.1 uncultured archaeon
GTTCGACGCAGCACGCGAAGCCCAGCCCAGCATCGTGTTCTTCGACGAGATCGACTCCGTGGCGATGAGCCGTGGCGGCGACATGGATGAGCCGTCCCGCCGCGTCCTCTCCACCCTCCTCACCGAGCTCTCCGGGTTCGACACCCACGACGACGAGATCATGGTCATCGCCGCCACCAACGCGCCGTGGGACCTCGACCCGGCCGTCCTCTCCCGCATGGAGCGGGTCATCTACGTCCCGCTCCCCGACGCGGAGACCGCCGGCAAGATCATCGCGCTCAACACCGCCGAGGAGGGCGTCGAGCTGGACGTGGCCCGGGACGAGATCGCCACCGAGTGCGTGGATCGCCTCTACTCGGGCCGGGAGATCAAGAGCCTGTGCAAGGCCGCCATCCGCTACATGGTCGACGACGAGAACCCGGAACTCGAGGAGCTGTCCGAGCGACCGGTCGAGGAGGTGCGCGACTACGAGCTGCGGACACGGCCGCTCACCCGCGACGACTTCGACCGCGCGTTCGACGCCATCACCCCGAAGACCGACGAACGGATGCTGCAGCGGTACGAGGACTGGGAAGCCGACTACTGACCGGCCCGGGCACCGTCGTATGACCCCATAATATACACTATTTTAGAATATATACACATGGTTTTTTTCGACACACAACTTTGCGGTACCTTTATAAACGATTGGGAGGTTAACGGGCGGTAGATGCAACTGGAACTGCTGTTCACCGTGCTGTCGTTCGGCTTCACGAGCATGGTGTCAGTGAACTCCACACTCCTCGGGTTCCACCTGCTGGAGCGCGCATCCATCCCGTTCGGCGGGATCTTCGGCCTTTTCATGGTGGTATTCGGCATGTACAGCACGTACCACATGCTGAAGTCGTACTACTTCTCGAAGGCCGGTCGGGCCCAGCTCACCGAGGCTATCAGCCAGACGGTGCCGTTCTAGCGGCGGAACCCTTATCAACCGGTGGCTGCCAGAGGCTGGCATGGCCTTTATCCCGGGATGGCTGGTGTCTATCGCGACGTTCCCGGGCGTCATCGTCCACGAGTATGGACACGAGTGGTTCTGCCGGCTGTTCGGAGTCCCCGTCCACGAGGTCGTCTACTTCCAGTTTGGGACGCCGGCAGGATACGTCAGGCACGGTGAACCGTCATCGTACCAGGCCACGTTCATGGTCAGCGTGGGCCCGTTCGTCATGAACACGGCCGTTGCAGCCGCAGTGTTCGCGGCGACGGCAGTGCTCCCGCAGGGCGTCCTCCGGGGTGTGGCGATGTGGCTGGGGCTCTCAATCGGGATGCACGCGTTCCCGAGCAAGGGCGACGCCAGGCAGCTCTGGGCGGCCTCCAAGCGGCACTGGCGCGACCGGCCGCTCGCGCTGGCCGGGTTCCCTATCGTGGCGCTCATCTACCTCGCCAACCTGCTCAGCTTCCTCTGGTTCGACCTGATCTACGCTGCTGGGCTCTACGTCACGGTCACGAACCCGGCGGTCGTGGCGTTCGCCGTCACCAACCCCGGCCTGCTCGCCGCACTCCTCTCCCCCACCCCGGACGACACCGCGACGGGCGTGGACGCATCCGGGCTGCCAGAGGTCACCGTCCAGTCCTACGACCTCCCCGGGACGCGCGAGGAGAGGGACGGCGTCGTCCATCTCGGCCCTGGCTACGAGCTGGCCGGGTCGTCCTGGGACAGGGACGGCGACACTGCATCCTACCGGACCCGGTTCCGCCTGACCGCGAAGGAGCTGGAACAGCCGGAGACGGTGACGGCACGGCTCACCCAGTACCGGTCCCCGGACGCCGCAGCGGCAGCAGTGGACGATATCCGCCGGAAGCCGCGAGCAGCACAGCGATACCTGCGGACCGGCGCACGGGCGGTCGAGGCCCGGGACGATGAGGCCGGGTCCCGAGTGTGCAGCCTCACCGGCCGCGACCACGCGCTGGTGTTCACCGTCGAGACGCGCGACCCCGACCAGCGGTTCTGCGCGCTCGCCCGGCGCCTGTTCACCGCCGTTCAGGCCCGGGCCGCGAGCGGCCGGCACGGGAAGCAGGGGCGCGTCCTGCGGACGCTGCACGAGCTGACGCTCTCCCTCCACACCGTCAGTGGCATGCGGTTCGATGGCGCGGCGGCGGACTACAATATGACCGTCGGCGTCGGTGCATGGCGGAACATGTCCACCGGCTACGCCAGGACACGGATGGCCCAAGCACAGCTCCTGGAGAAGAAGACCCGCATCTTCTGGAAACATGGAACCAATCCCGTTGCGGCACCACTGACCATCACCTCAACCGCTCACCGGTACGAGACGGCGGACGCGGCTGCCACGGCAGTCAACGAACTCAGAACAACGGTGACGGCAGAGGACGGAAACGCCACAGTGCACGACATCATCACCGGCCACCCGGTGACCCGCATCAAGACCGTGCGCGGACCGTACCGTGTCGTGTGGCTTGTCGACCAGCAGGGCACCCGCATCTACGGCGTCCGCACCGTCCACACCGACCGGTTTCCCGTTGATGCAGCCGAGCGGCTGCTCCTCCAGGTCATGGTGGAGGCGCTGGAGCAGGGACGGTAAGACTTATCAGGCGCGAGCAGCCATGCCTCGTGCATGCGCATCGGCGTCCCGCGGGAGATCAAGGACAACGAGAACCGTGTCGGCATGACCCCCGCCGGCGTCCGCGCGCTGGTCGAGGGCGGCCACGACGTGGCCGTGGAGCAGGGTGCGGGGGCGGGGTCAGGGCTACCGGACGACGCGTACCAGGATGCGGGCGCGGACATCGTGGACGCGGACGGGGCGTGGGACGCGGACATGGTCGTGAAGATCAAGGAGCCGCTGCCAGACGAGTACGAGTACCTGCACGACGACCTGACAGTCTTCACCTACTTCCACCTCGCCGCCGACCGGGAGCTGACCGAGGCGGTGCTGGACAGCGGCATCACCGCCATCGCGTACGAGACCGTGGAGGCAGACGACGGCAGCCTCCCGCTGCTCCGGCCGATGAGCCAGGTGGCCGGCCGGATGGCGCCGCTCGTCGGCAGCTACTACCTGACCCGGCACAACGACGGGAAGGGCGTCCTGCCGCCCGGCATCCCCGGCGTCCCGCCGGGCCAGGTGCTGGTCGTGGGCGGCGGCACCGTCGGCGCGAACGCCGCAAAGGTCGCGGCCGGCATGGGCGCGGACGTGACCGTGATGGAGGTGGACCACGACCGGATGCGCCACCTGGACGAGACGCTGCCGGCCAACGTGACGACGCGCATCTCCAACCAGCACAACCTTGAGGACGAGCTGCCGGACGCGGACGTGCTGGTCGGTGCCGTGCTGGTGCCGGGCGCGGAGGCACCACACGTCGTCTCCCGGGAGCAGGTCGGGATGATGGATGACGGCAGCGTCGTCGTGGACGTGGCCGTCGACCAGGGGGGCTGCGTGGAGACGACGCGGCCGACCTCGCACTCCGACCCGGTGTACACCGCGGAAGGCGTGACGCACTACGCCGTGACCAATATGCCGGGCGCGTACGCGCGGACTGCGACGTTCGCCATCACCAACGCCACGCTGCCGTACGTCCAGGCGCTGGCCGGGAACGGCTGGAAGGACGCGCTGCGGGATGACGAGGCGCTGCGGAAGGGGATGAACGCCGTTGACGGGACCCTCACCTACCGAGCGGTGGCCGAGGCGTTCGGGATGGACCATGCCGAGCCGGGCGACGTGCTATGAGCGGCGAGGACATCGATGACGAGGAGTTGCCGGAGGAGGACCTGGATGAGGACGACCCGGTCAAGGATATCTTCCGCATCATTCGCCGGTACTACGAGGGACTGAAACGGGAAGAGGAAGGGATGGGGTCGGAGTAGTCAGTCGTCCAGCCTGTCCTGTACACGGTCCTGCAGCTCCTCGTCGACCGCTGCCGGCCCCGTGAGCCGGTCCGGGTCCAGCACCGTGTCCAGCTCGTCCGCGGTCAGCAGGCCGCGGTCCAGCACCTCATCCCGGATGCTGCAGGCGTGGTCGAGCGCCGCCTGCACGACCTCCGCCGTCCGGTCGTAGCCGAGATACGGGGAGAGCGCGGTCGCGGTCGCGGTGCTGCCGTCGAACAGCGTCCGGATGCGGTCCCTGTCGACGGTGAGGCCGTCGATGCAGCGCTCCCGCAGCATGCGGGCAGCGTTCGTCAGGACCCGCAGCGTGTCGAACAGGTTGCGGGCGATGACTGGTGCCATGACGTGCATGTCGAGGTCGCCCTCCTGCGCCGCGGTGCTGATGGCGGCGTCGTTCCCCGTCGCCTGGATGCACGCCATCTTGGCCGCCTCCACGATGCTAGGGTTGACCTTGCCCGGCATGATGCTGCTGCCCTCCTCCACCGCCGGTAGCTGCAGCTCCGCGAGGCCGGCGACCGGGCCGGAGGAGAGCAGCATCAGGTCGTCGCAGGCATTGATAAGATCCCCGCACAAGCTGCGGAGCGCGCCGCTGACCGCCGAAAACGGCGCCATGCTCTGCGTCAGCGCCACGCCGTCCGCCGGCGGCTTCAGGTCGCGTCCGGCGATATCACTGAGTGCGTCCACGGCCGTCTCGCGGAATTCTGGATGGGCGGTGATGCCGGTACCGACGGCCGTCCCGCCCAGCCCGACCGTGTGCAGCTCGTCCGCCGCGTCAGCGATGCGCTGGCGGCCGTCCTCCACGTGCTGCGCCCATGCGTCGAATTCCTGCCCGACGGTGACCGGGACCGCGTCCTGCAGGTGGGTCCGTCCCACCTTGACGACATCCTTGTGGTCGTCCGCCGTGTCCCGAAGCGCGGCGGCGAGCGCGTCAAGCTCTGCGTCCAGGTCGTCCAGCATGGCGAGGGCGGCGAGCCGGACCGCGGTCGGCACCACGTTGTTGGAGGACTGGCCGCGGTTGACGTGGTCGTGCGGGTCCACCCGGTAGTCGCCCAGGTCGCCGCCGAGCAGCTCGGTGGCGCGATTGGCGATGATCTCGTTCGCGTTCATGTGGAACGGTGTCCCGGCGCCGGCCTGGATCGGGTCCAGCACGAAGTCGTCGGCGAACCGACCCTCCTGCACCTCCCCCGCCGCCTCGATGACGGCGTCAGCCACGTCCCCGTCCAGCACGCCGAGCTCCCGGTTGGCGCGGGCGGCCGCCTCCTTCACCTGGCCGAACGCCACGTAGAGGGCGTCCGGCGCGGTCTCCCCGGTAACGGCGAAGTTGTCCTGCGCCCGGGCGGTGAACGCGCCGTAGTACGCGTCCGCCGGAACCTCGACCGGGCCGAGCGCATCCTTCTCCTCACGTGTGTCCATGCTCTATCCTGAGAGCGGCCGCATTTTATCAGTTCGGACCGTATAAATATTGAAATGTTGTTATGTATAAATAACTATAAATTTAAAAATATTTGGAGGTGTTTGTATAGTATGACCGATACCGTGTCACGCGCATGGACGGCTGATTACGTTCCTGCAACGACCGGATATGGCGATCCGAACGCGCCCGACGAGGACCGAATCGTCGTAACGACTGACGGACCGCGACGCGCTGATATCGCGGGTCGAACACTGGCCTACCAGCGCGTGGCAGAGGTCGATCCGTACGCGCTGCCGCAGTTTGGCGCAGCCAAAGACGGCGATGAGGGTCTGGCTATGGACGCAGCGCGCCGGTACGTGGCCGCGGTCGCCGCTGGCGGCAGGCTTGAAGACTGGCCCGGGGATGTAACGTACCGGGTGCGGTCAGGTGAGCAGGTCGATGACCTCGCGACCGGGTTACGGGTGGACCCTATTGATATCGAAACTGTTTACGAGTCAGTGCTGGATGATTGGCCAGGGGCGGCGGGAACCGTCAGCGATGCGGTCAGTGCACAGCAAGAAGATGTTGTTGCAGCCACGGTCGAGGCCGCACTACGCGGCGCTGAAATCACGAATCCGTTCCAACTGCTCGAGGGCATCAATGATGCCTCAGATGTCGCGGCAGATCCACAGGAACTTCGGCGGGCCGTCAACCATGCAGAGACACGGCTAGTAGAACGTGTGAAGGATGATGTACGGGCGGCGATGGCGTATGACCCCGGTGATGTCAGGAAAAAGGCGACGGAATACGCCGAATATATCACAGAAGACCTTCGCGGCAAGCCACTGGATGAAGCTGCCGAGGACTTTGTGTTGGCTGTTGAGGATGCGTACGGCGTTAATCCCTCTTCACGAGACACATTCCGGCAACGCGTCATGATCGGTATAGCGCCGCCGGTTCAGGAAGACGCCTCCCCCGAGCCAGCTGAAGTCGAGCCGCTCAGATCGGCGGTCGAAGCACATCTCTGGGAGGAGGCTAAGAGCGACCTCGATCTCGCTGATCTTCTAATCGAGGGAGATTCATCCCGGGGCGAACAGTTGCGGCAAGATATCCTCCAAGGACTGATGGACCGAGGCTACAGTGAGGACGCCGCCAGAACGGCGTTTAATGACGTCGGCTCTACCGTCGCACGAGAACCCCTATAGCTACTCTACCGCGCCATGTTGCCGCGGAGCCGTTCCGCCTCGAGCACACGGTCCACGGCGAGCGCGTACGCGGCCTCGCGCAGCGTGTTCTGCTCGCCGTTGTCGGCGTGGCGTTCGAGGACGTCGTGGAAGGCGTCGCGCATCTGCTCCGCGAGCTCGTCCTCGACGCGGTCGACGCTCCAGTACTCGTTGGAGATGTTCTGCAGCCACTCGAAGTAGGAGACCGTGACGCCGCCGGCGTTGGCGAGGATGTCCGGGACGACCGGGATGTCCCGCTCCCGGAGCACGTCGTCCGCCTCCGGGGTGATCGGGCCGTTCGCCATCTCGAGGATGGCTGATGCCTGCACGTCGGCCACGTTCCCGCCTGTGATCTGGTCCTCGATGGCGGCCGGCACCAGTACGTCCACGTCCATCGTCAGCAGGTCGCCGTTCGTGATCTCCGTCGCACCGTCGGTCCCGGCCAGGTCTCCCTCGGCCGTGTACCGGTCCAGCAGGGCCGGCACGTCGATGCCGTCCGGGTCGTGGATGCCGCCGGCCGCGTCGCTGACCGCGACCACGTCGTAGCCGCGGTCGTGGAGGAACCGGGCGAGGTGTGAGCCGACGTTCCCGAACCCCTGGATGGCGACGGACACATCGTCCATGTCGTCATCCCACGTCCACTCGTCCATGAAGGCGTCGAGGATGTTGGCGCCGCCGAGCGACGTGGCGTACGTGCGGCCGCGGCTCCCACCCAGCTTCTTCGGCTTGCCCGTGATGACGCCCGGCGCCTTCGTCCGCTCGATGCGCTCGTACTCGTCCATCATCCAGCCCATGATCTTCGGCCCGGTGTTGACGTCGGGCGCCGGGATGTCGCGCTGCGGACCGATGAAGTCGTGGTACGCATCGATATACGACCGGGACAGCCGTTCGATCTCGCCCTCGGACAGCTCCGTCGGGTCGACGCGGACGCCACCCTTCGCGCCGCCGAACGGGATGTTCACCGTCGCGCACTTCAGTGTCATGAGGAATGCGAGCTCCTCGACATCGTCCTGGTCCACACGGGGATGGAACCGGATGCCGCCCTTCGTCGGTCCCCGGGCGTCGTTGTACTGGATGCGGAACGATGGAAAGACGTCCACCGAGCCGTCGTCCTGCCGCACCGGGATGTTCATGTTCACCACGCGCTTCGGCCGCCGCAGTAGCCCGAGTTCCTCCTGCGTCAGCACGTCCGCCTCCGACACCTTGTCGAGCTGGACGGAGCACACCTCACAGATCGTATCCGTCTTTCCCTCACCCATCTCGCTCACAGCATACCACCGCCCTCCACCGGGCTGCCAGACTATAAAAATGTCCGGCGCGGCCCGGCCGCCACGGAAAGGTATTTAAATGCTACCCGGGACACAGGACGCGTATGGGCGAGGAATTCGACCGTGAGCCGGATGAAGCGGACGAATTCGATGATGTCGAGGATCTCGAGGATTTGAACGATGTCGACGAGATGGACGAGATGGAGGACATGGAGCCCGACGAGAGCATGGAGCCGGAGCCGCTCGGCGAGGGCGGCCCCAACACCCGCGAGGCGTTCGAGGAGACGGACGAGGACGACGGGTTTCTCCCCGACGATGAATGACCGTTCTCAGCTGCGACGCCGCTCCGGATGCGACACGCGCCCGGCATACACCACGCCGCGGACCGCGTCCACCGTCACCGTCTCCCCGGCCGGGACCGTATCCATATCCACCCCGGCCACCAGCGGCACGCCAGCATCCCGCGCCGCCCGCGCCACCGGCGTCGTGACCCCGCGGCGGCCGTAGACGACGCCTGCCACCGCCGACAGGTCGCCCGACGGCGCCCCGTCGACCGCGGCAGGGATCAGAGCGATGTCACCGCCCGCCGCCGACACGTCACCGTCGGGGCACCGCACCGTCTCGCCGGTGCCGTGGCCCGGCACCACGCCGTCACCCACCGCCAGCCGGTCGGCGATCACGTGCACCTTCAGCATGTCCGTGGTGCGCGCCTCCTTCTGCCGGAACATGCCGGAGAGGACGACGACCGAGTCACCGTGCGCCACCGCGTCGCCGTCCATGGCGGCGTCGACCGCCTCCGCCACCAGCGCGTCCGCCGTCTCGCCGGACAGCGAGGCGTGCCGGACATCGACCCCCCACGTCAGGGCGAGCTGCCGCGCCGTCCCGGCGTCGGGCGTGATGGTGACGATGGGGACCGGCGGCCGGAACTTGGCCGCCCGCCGGGCCGTGTACCCGGACTCCGACTCGACCACGATGGCGGCGGCACCCACGTCCTCGGCGAGCGTCCGGGCGGACCGGGCCAGCGACTCCGTCACCTCGCCGGCCGGGTCCGGCATCCGGGACGCCGTCGTCTCGCGGTACTCGTCGCTCCGCTCCACGGCGTCGACGATGGTGTCCATCACCCGGACGACGTGGACCGGGTGGTCGCCGATCGCGGTCTCGCCCGACAGCATCGCGGCGTCCGTCCCGTCAAGCACCGCGTTCGCCACGTCCGACGCCTCGGCACGTGTCGGCCGCCGCCGTTCCACCATCGACTCCAGCATCTCGGTCGCCGTGATGACCGGTACACCGGCGGCGCGGCACGCACGGATGATATCCTTCTGTATGGTCGGCACCTGTTCCAGCGGGCACTCCACGCCGAGGTCGCCGCGCGCCACCATCACGCCGAACGCCGCGTCGATGATGCCGTCGAGGTTGTCGACCGCCGCGGTCCGCTCCACCTTCGCCACGACCGGGATATCGACGCCGGCGTCCTCCAGCGCCCCGCGGACGGCGTAGACGTCCTCCGCGTCCCGCACGAAGCTCGCCGCGACGAAGTCAGCTCCTTCCTCCGCGGCCACCGCGATATCCGCCAAGTCGCCCTCCGTCGGGATGGGCGCGTCCAGGTCGACCCCGGGTACGTGGACCCCGACCTGGCCCGCGACCGTCCCCCCGGTCTCGACCCGGACCGTCACCGCGTCACCCTCGACACCGGACACAGTGGTCTCGACCTGGCCATCGTCCAGCAGGATGCGGTCGCCCGTCGACGCCGCGGAGAGATCGACCGAGACACCGATATCGTCGCCGGACACGGCGTCACCGGGCACGAACCGGACGGTGTCACCGGCCGCGAACTCCCGGGCAGGTTCGAACGGCGCGGTCCTGATCTCCGGCCCCTGCAGGTCGACCATCGCCGCCAGCGGCGTCTCCGCCTGGTCGCGGGCGTCGTCGACGACCGCCAGATAGTCGCGGAGCGCGTCCGGGTCGGTGTGGCTGGTGTTCACCCGTGCCACGTCCATCCCGGCCGCCGCCATCGCCGCCACCGTCTCCGCGTCCCGGGACGCGGGACCGATGGTGGCCACGATCTTCGCCCGCCGCGACATACCTCCTCGTCGCCCGGCGCCGCATAAGTAAGTACCCCCGCCACCAGCTATTTCAACGCGCACCGCACACACGGAAGGCATGAACGGGGCGCCACACCCGCTCCTGGCCGCTATCAGCGATGAGAAGGAAGCAATCGCGCTCGGCGGAGTGCTGCTCGCCGCCATGCTCGGGGCCTGGGCGGTCACCGCCCCGGACGCCGGCGCCGGTTCCGAGGCGCCGGAGACGCCGCCGGACCTGCTCCTGTCCGTGGGCGACGAGACGGTGCAGGGTGTCGCGGGGAGCTACTGCTGGACCGGCCGCTGCGTGGACCGGGTCGGCCCCACGGAGCTCGCCGCCACCACCGACCTGTCCACCGCCACCATCGCACCGTACACCCGGCTCCAGATCGTCGCGGACGGCTACCGGACACCCCGCTCCGTCTCCTGGACGATCATGGATGCGAACGGGACGCGCCGGGCGTCAGGGGACACCGCCGCGTTCGCCGTCGCCGACCTCCCGCCTGGCCCGTACCTCCTGGTCGGCAGCGCCCGGTGGGACGCCGGGGACACCAGCACCGTCTTCCGCATCCGGGTCACCCGGTAGCGGAGCGGGACGCGGACGACTTTAACAGTTGCGCCCCGACTGTACGCCCATGAACGACAGGATGCTGCTGAACTACGGGGCCCGGTTCCTGCTCGGCGGCTGCATCGTGGTCGCGGCCACGTACCTCAGCCAGATCGACAGGCCGGTCCTGTCCGGGACGGCCATCCTGTTCCCGGGCATCACCCTGACGAGCTACTTCCTCATCGGCCACACGCAGGACCTCGCCGCGGTCCGGGCCGCCATCCCCGCCAGCCTGTACGCCATCGCCGGCTACTTCGTGCTCCTCCCCGTCATGTACGTCAGCTCCACCCACACCGGCCTCGTCCCGACGCTCGCCCTCTCGTTCCTCGCCTGGCTCCTCGCCGTCTCCGCCATGCTCACCCTCCTCCCCGTCCAGCTGTAACCTGATGAGAGTGCGCCGCACCGGCTCCCGCGGCGCAGACGGCAGTCAAGCATCCGTACCGGAGATGCGCCGGCCGGGACTCGAACCCGGGTCTCCACCATGGCAAGGTGGGGTCGTAGCCACTGGACCACCGGCGCAGTGCGGAGGTGGTATGCTGTGGCGGATATTAAAAAGATGTGTGGACTGCCAGACGGAGATATGTTGCCACCTCCCAGTAAATATTTAAGCGCGGAGGAGGGGGAGAGAGGTATGAATGCGAGACAGGCGGAGGCGGTGCGTGGTGCGTTGGACGCGGCGTACGACCGGTTCAGCGAGCTCGCGGCGACGGGCGCGCATCGGGAGTACGCGGAGACGGCGAGCGACTTCGCGTCCCGCGCCGACAAGGAGCTGACGGCGACGTTCGAAGCGTTCTTCGCGGCGCGGGATGATCGGTACCACGTGATGTCGGAGGAGAAGATTGACGAGGGGAACGCCGTCGATCCGGACGCGGCGTACACGGTCATCGTGGACGAGTTCGACGGGACATTCAACATGATGCACGGCGAGGGCGAAGACCCGTTCGGGCCCATCCTCGGTATCTTTGATGCAGCGGACCCGGCCTTCGAGGATGGCGTCGCGATGGGCTACCTCGACATCCCGTCCGGCAACCTGTACGAAGCGTACCGCGGTGACGGCGCGTTCCTCACGCCGGGATGGGCTGGAGACGGGGACGCGGCGCGGCAGGAGATCAAGACCAGCGGCCGCGAGGCGGTGGGCGGCGACACGCCGCCGAACGTCATCGGCCGACCTCAACACAGGGTTCGGACCAGCCGGCGACTACCGGACGTGGGCCGGCCACATGGCGAAGGTGGCGCGCGGCGCGTACGACGTCGCGGTCACCGGCGACTTCTGCAGATGGGCGGAACACAAGCATTCGACCGCCGAGGAGCTTGCCGGCGGCTACCTGCTGGTGACGGAGGCAGGTGGCGCCGTGGTGGACTGGTCCGGCGACGACCTCGGCCCGCAACAGGTCGGGTTCCACGAGGAGCGACCGTTCAACGTGGTCGTGGCTGCGACCGATGCGCTTGCCGGGCGCATGGTGGAGGTGGTGCGGTGATGGCTGTGGCGACGGACACGTGGGCGCTGGCGGTGCGGGCTGACGGGCTTGCGCGCGGCGATATCGTGGTGGACGTCGATGATGCGTACGATACGGTCCCGGACGCGTTCC
>CAZAFX010000011.1:12042-15210 GCA_964484895.1 uncultured archaeon
GAGGAGTACTACGACGGCCTCGTGGCCAACGCCCGTGACGTGGCGGATGACGGCGGGACGCCGGTGCTCGTGGCGGACGGGGACGGGGGCGGGCAGGCGGTCACCGTGGCGGACGACGCGCTCGTCTACCGGGAGACCGGTGAGCCGGTGGGGATGGACTGGGACGAGCGGCCGACGCTGTACGCGGAGCACGATGCGGACGACCGGGAGAAGGTGTTCTGGGACGGGGACACGGTCGTGGCCGCGCCGCGCGTCGCGGACGATACGCTCGTCCTCGAGGCGTACGCGGGGTCGTACGCGGAGCGGCTTGCGGCGCAGGACGCGGTCGGGGACTACCCGGCGGCGAACCTGCCGCTGTCCACCAACATCACGGTGGTCCCGGTCGTGGACGACGGCGGCGACCCGGTCATCCCGGTGTTCTACCGGAACGACCAGGTGGCCGAGTACCCCGACCACTTCCACACCGTGGCCGGCGGCATTCCCGACGTGGAGATGCACCCGATCGACGCCGGCTGGATGGAGGCGGTGGAGGAGATCCGTATCGGGCCGGACTGGGACCGGGAGACGTACAGCGCCCGGGACGTGGTGGACGCGTCCGCCGACCAGATGCGGACCGGCACGATAGCCAGCCACGACGTCGTGACATCTACCGGTCCGACGACGGGATGGCGGTCACCGGCATCGTGCGGAATCTGGAGACTCACACCCCGGAGCTGTGCGCCGTGGCGGAGACCGGTGTCCCGTACGATATCGTGGCCGAGAACTATACGCGGGCGGCGGAGCACGCTGACGTGCAGCCGCTCCGGCTGGACGCGGATGCTGTCGTTGACTTCGTCAGGGAGCATGATAACGTCATCCCGGTCGGCGCGGCGGCATTCCTGCTGGCGGTCGACCACGTGACCGGCTCCGACACCGTGTCCCGGGTGGCGGACGACCGGTCCCTTGACGCCCCGTACGCGGACTTGGACACCGTGCACGTGTGAGCCGCGGCGTTGCGTGACCGCCCGCAGGATTTTAAACGGGGCGGCCTCCAACCGGGCCCATGGCGTTTGGACTTGACCTTGAGCTATCGCTACTCCTGGCGGGTGCTGGCGTGGTGGCGCTCGTCTACGGCGCGGAGGTCGTGGTCGACCGGTTGACGCGGATCGCGGCGTACTACCGGATATCCGACGTGCTCATCGCGATGTCGGTCGTGTCCATCGGCACCAGCCTGCCGGAGATCATCTCGCACGTGGTGGCATCGGCCGGCATCCTCTCCGGAAATCTCCAGTACGAGATTGCCAGCGCCACCGTGCTGGGCGCGAACACGGGGTCCGATATCGTGCAGCAGACGCTGGTGCTCGGGGTCGTCGTGTTCTCGTTCGCGCTCTTCGACGAGAAGCAGTATTTCGAGTTCGACAGCACGTTCCTGCGGTAGGACTTCCTGCCCATCATCGGCACCAGCCTCATGGCGTGGTACCTGTCCTGGGACGGCATCGTCTCCCGGCTGGACGGGCTGGTCCTGGTCGGCGCGTTCGCCGGCTACATGTACTACCTCTACCGCACCCGGGACGACCGGTTCAACCAGACCAACGACCCGAGCGACAACGTCCGGATGGATATCCTCGTGGTCGTGGTGGCGATGGCCACGGTGCTGGCCTCGGCGCATATCGTGTTACAGGTGACGGAGCGGCTCGTGGCGGCGACCGGGCTCGGCGGCTCCATCATCGGTGTGACCACGCTCGGCATCGTGTCCGCCCTCCCGGAGATGTTCACCGCACTCGAGGGCATCCGCCAGAAGGCGTCCGGCATCTCGCTCGGCACCCTCATCGGGTCCAACGTCACCAACCCGCTCCTCGGCTACGGCTTCGGCGCCCTCATCCCCACGTACTGGGTGCCGCGGCCCCTTGTGCTGTGGGACCTGCCCGTGGAGACCGTCACCGCCGCCGTCATGCTCGCATACCTCCTGTTCGTCTCCGACCGGAAGCTGCGATGGAAGGGCGGCATCCTCCTCATCCTTATGTACGTCGGCTACGTCCTCATCCGGTTCAGCTACTTTGCCGCAGATTAGGTTTAAGAGGACCACCGCCGCATCCGGCGACATGGTCTACGGGCTCGGGCTGGCGGCGTCCGCAGCGGTCGGCGCGGTGGCGCTCGCGGTGCTGGTGTACGGCGCGGAGGTGGTGGTCGACAAGCTGACGGCCATCGCCGCGTTCTACGACATCCCGGACGTCATCATCGCGATGTCGGTCGTCTCCATCGGCACCAGCCTCCCGGAGATCGTGTCGCACGCCATCGCGTCGGCCGGCATCCTGAACGGGACGCTGGACTACGAAATCGCGTCCGCCACCGTGCTGGGGGCGAACATCGGGAGCGACGTGGTGCAGCAGACGCTCGTCGTCGGCCTCGTCATCCTCGGCTACATCGGCATCCGGGTACGGCGGGAGGTCGACTTCACACAGGCGTTCCGGGACGTGATGCGGGACGTGGCCGAGGCGGCGAACAGCACCGCGTTCACGTTCGAGACCGAGTTCCTGAAGAAGGACTACTTCCCGATGATCGGGACCACGTTGATGTGCACCGTGCTCGGCTGGGACGGCGTCTACAGCCGTATCGACGGCCTGGTGCTGTTCGGCAGCTTCATCGGCTACATGTACTACCTGTTCTACACGCGCGGCTACCGGTACGAGCAGCGCGAGGAGAGCAGCAGCGTCCGGTGGGACGGTTTCATCGTGGCGGTCGGGATGCTCGGCGTCATCGGGAGCGCCCACGTCCTGCTGACCATCGTCGAGGAGGTCGTCGCCGCCACCGGCCTCGGCGGTTCCCTCATCGGCGTCGTCACGCTTGGCATCGCGTCCGCCCTCCCCGAGATGTTCACCGCGCTCAGCGGGCTGCGCCACCAGGCAGAGGGCATCTCGCTCGGCACCCTCATCGGCAGCAACATCACCAACCCGCTGGTCGCCATCGGTGGCGGCGCCCTCATCTCCACCTACTGGGTGCCGCGACCCCTCGTGCTGTGGGACCTGCCGATGGAGACCGTCACCGCCGCCATGCTGCTCGCCTACCTCCTGTTCGTCTCCGACCAGAATCTGGGCTGGAAGGGCGGCCTCTACCTCGTCGGCCTGTACGCGGTCTACCTCATCGTCCGCGTCCAGTATTTCGCCGTCGACTGACACCGTCCAGCGCTCA
>CAZAFX010000012.1:0-15124 GCA_964484895.1 uncultured archaeon
GTACCCGAACACGACGACGGCCACCACGAGGAACCCGCCGGCCAGCGAGAACGCCGCCACGCCGGGATCGCCCGAGAGGCCGATCAGCGACTCCAGCGAGAGCGGACGCGGACGCACCCCGACCCACACCGGGCCGAGGAACGGGACCGTCCCCAGGCCCACCTGCCGGGGGATCGCCGGGATGACCCGCTCGTTGACGTACTCGAACCCGCCCTGGGTGGCGAAGGCGGCGGCCCCGGCCGTCGAGGCGACGAATATCCCGGCGAGGTAGTAGCCCGCCTGCCGGACCGTCGTATCGCTGTGGAACGACAGGGCGTGGGCCATGTCCAGCGCCTCCCCCCGGGCGTGCTCCTCGTCCAGGTCGACCAGCACGACCTCGTCGACGACGTCCCGGATTGCGACGTTGTACGCGACACCCGCCCCGATCGTGCCCGCACCCACCACCGTCAGCTTCATGCCCCAGTGTGGCGACGGCCGGGCTTTAAACGTTCCGGGCCATCACGGGGCGCGCCCCGCTACTCCTCGGACGCATCGCGCGGGGAACGCCGGCCCTCCTCGGGCTGTCGGTCCTCGTAGAGCACCGGCGCGGCGCCGTCGATCTCCGGCAGATTGTCGCTGTGTAGCAGCTGGACCTCGGACGCGGGTTCAGGGACGTGCGTCTCCACCTCCCACGTTTCCGCCATGTCCACGACCGCATCCACCATCTCGTCGTCAACGTCCCGGAGTTCGATAACCTTCCCGTCCGGCTCGACCGCGACCGCGTACTCCCCGTCCACGACCGCGTCCACGTCGGCGCCGGACTCGACGAGGAAGTAGTCCGGGTAGACGCTGTTCCGCACCGGGTCGCCATGGGGATCGATGCCGGCGTCCGCCATGAGATACCGGCGGTCGAACAGCGGGAGCGCATAGTCGTTCGGATGCCCGTGAAGCTGCTCCTGCACCTCGTCCGACAGGTCGAGAACGTCGTACTCCCCGGAGAGCTCCTCCGAGAGCGATGGAAGCAGCTCCCCGGCCACAAGCTCGGCCTCGGCTTCGCGCCGGTGTCCGTACGCGTCCTGCACCATGGCGACCTACCGTATGGGAAACTTTAACCGGTTGCGGCCGGCTGCCTGTCGCTCACACGTATTCCGGGCCGTCAATCTCGTTCGGGCTCAGGAGCACCACGGGATGGCGCTGCACCGTGATATCCGCATCCTCCGGGTCCGGCATCTCCCTGAGCTCCATGGCCGGCTCCCATTCCTCCTCGGCCCACTCCACGAGATCGTCCTCGATCCCGGTGTCGGTGGCGACCAGCGCGCCGTACGTCAGATCGATGGCGGCGGCGAACGCGCCGTCGTGCAGGATGTCCTCAGCGGACGCGTCCTCGTCGGCCACGTAGACGCCCGGATGCCAGAAGCGGTAGAGTTCTCCGTCATCCGTCTCGACGATCAAATCCATCTGGGGCGGGAGCGGCACACCGTCGATGTCGGCGTCGTACGCCTCATCGATCTGCTGGCTGACCTCCTCCCCCAGCACGTGGACCGCGTAGCCGTGCTCCGCGACGTACTCCTCGAGCCCGTCCCGCGTCGCGGAAAGCTCCATTTCGGTGGCCCGTTCCCGTTCCAGCTCCCGTTCGTACTCGTCCGATCGCTCCACCATTGTAGACGGTGTAGCGGGATGCGAACGTTAAATGGCTGTCGGGTGGTCACTCCGTCGGGTATGACAGGTCGGCGCCCTCCCACAGCCGGGTGTCGCCCCAGAGCCCGAGCCGGAACGAGTTGAACTCGACGACCTGGTTGTGGTCGACGAACAGGTTGACCTCGGTCCCGACGTTCCGCAGGTACCACTTGAACACCGCCGGCTCGGCGGCCTCGAACATCAGCTGCTCCGGACCGAACTCGTCCAGCAGCCGCTTGATCGGGTCCAGCCGCCAGTCCTCCGGCCCGGTGTCGCCCGGCAGCTCTGTCAGGCCCTCGGACTCCACCATCAGCATGTGGGCGCCCGCGTCCAGGTACCGCCGCGCCTTCTCGATGACGTCGTCGGTGTCGCGGAGCTGGTCCTCCCACGACGCGTCGTGCACGCCGAAGCCGGCGCCGTACATGAACGAGATCTCCGGCTTCGCCTTCAGCCCGGCGTCGTGCACGTCCTGCACGATGCTGACGAGCTCGTCCAGGTCCAGCCCCCGCTTCAGGTGGTCCGCGCCGGCGGCGATGTTGCTGTCCGACACCTCGATGACGTCGAACCCGACGTCCTTGCACTCCTGGATATACCGCTGCACCATCTCCGGGCCCTCGACGACGTACCGCTCGACCGCACCGCCGGTGTCCACCCAGACCTCGTTGTCGTGGCATATCTGGAGCAGCTCCTCCAGCTTCTCCCGGTCCAGCATCCGGAACGCACCGCCCGAGAACTTGTAGCCGTCGACATAGTCGCCCCAGTCCTCCAGGATGTCACGCGTCCCGCCCCGCGTCAGCATGTTGTAGTACGGACCCCGCATCTCGACCACGCTGGTGTCCCGCGGTTTCTCCGGGATATCGTTCATCTCCAGGAACGAGAACGCCTTCTCCGCCATGGCTATCACCAGCGGCTGCGCGCGCCCGCTACTTATAGGTTGGTGGGTGCAGCCGGTCAGTCAAGCAGCCCGGCCAGGTCCGCCACGTCGCGGTCCGGCAGCGCCTCGACCGCGTCGGCGATGGCCGCGCGCCGCTCCTCGCCGTAGGCCTGCCGGGCCATCCGGTGGAACTTGTCCTCGATCATCGCCCACGACGCGGGCTGGGCCGGGTGACCCTCGAACGCGTCCTTCTCCACCGTCAGCTCCTCCCCCGCGTCCAGCGTGACGGTCAGGTTGGCCGGCATCTCCCCGTCCTCGAACCGCGCCGTCAGTTCCTCGTCCTCCGCGACCGTCACGGTCCTGAGCAGGCGCTGGACGTCGTCGCGGGTGATGCGGTCCGGCTCGTACTGCCGGTTCGTCATCTCCCGGTCGAGCAGCGCCGCGGCCAGCATGTACGGGAGCGAGTGGTCGGCCTGCGCCTTCGTCTCCACGGCGTGCCGGTCGCCCTCGCCGCCGCCGATGATGAGCTTCGCGCCGTGGAACGTGTCGAGGTGGATGGACTCCACCGCGTCGCCGTCGAGATCGTGCTCCTCCGCCAGCTCGATGATGCCCTCGACCGCGGACTGGGCGTACGTCTCCGCCACGTACTTCTTCGCCATCGTCCGCTCCACCGCCCGGCACGCCGGGTCGTAGTCACAGTCGAACGCGCCCGAGATGATCTGCTTCCAGCCCTTCTGCCCCTCGAACAGGTCCACCGGCCCCTCCATCCCGTGCCGGGCAAGGAGGCAGCTGTAGACCGCGTTCCGGGCCGCGTTCGCGGACGCGATACCCTTCCACGCGTTGATGCCCTCCGTCCGCGTGACCCGCAGGGCGTTGTGCGCCGTCCCTGCGATTCCGAGCGCGTGCCGCAGCTCCTCGTGCGACAGGTCCAGCACGTGGCCGCAGCCGGCCGCCGCCGCGATGACGGTGTGCGTGACGTGGTCGAACCCCCGGTCCCGCACCGGCGCGTTCCACGCCAGCGCAGCCTGCACCTCGTAGGCGACGCCGATGGCCGCCAGCAGCGCCTCACCCGACGCACCGGTGTACTCGCCGCACGCCACGATGGACGCGATGGTGTCGCTGGGGTGGGGCGTCTCGCCCGGCGCCAAGAACGAGTCCATATAGTCCAGGTACCGCACCAGGGCGGTGTTGTACATCGCCGCCTGGACCGGGGACGCGGTCCCGGCGCCGCCCCACAGCGTGCACGTCCCGCCGTCGTCCACCGCCCGCACCGTGTCCAGCACCGCTCCGACCGGCGCCTCGTCCACCGCGCCCAGCGCGATGCCGACGCTGTCCAGCACCCGTTTCTGCAGCTGCTCCACCACGTCCGCCGGCAGGTGGTCGAAGTCCACGGACCGGGCGAACGCCGCCAGCTCATCTGTCGTCGTCATGGCGCATCCTGCGGCCGCCCCGTACAAATAGGTGGCGGCTACTTTCCCTGACACAAAAATGCGGAAATAATGCGGAAATAATGCGGGAAAAATGCGGGAAAATGCGGAAATAATGCTTAATCGCTCTCAGAATCGGCTATATCCTCCAATTTCTTCTGCTCTAGAACCTCTCCAATGGTCTTCGTCTCTCCTTCACCATCACCATTCTCTTCGTTACCCACCGGTATATATCTCGCCCCTTTTGTTCTTCCCTTCTTTAGGAGATACCCTTTTTCCACCATATCACGGAGTTTGCCTGTTGCTGTCCGTCTCGCCACCCCTGTAATCTCCCTAAACCTCTGATTATCTATCTGGCCTGTCTCCACCGCCTCCTTCAACGCCTGCTTCTGATCATAATCTAGGTTATCGGCTTCAATTTTCAGCGCTCTCGACTCTTCCTCCAGCCGGTGGAGATGCACCCTGAAGTGGCTGTTCCAATCGAATTCCGGTTCCGGCAATCCTCGCTTCTTCATCCCTTTCTTCATCTTACTAATTCCGGATCCAACTCGCTCAACATATCCAATCCTATGGAGGACTCGGGCGATAATCTGATTCCTCCTAACGCTATCCTTACCGAACATCTCTGGCGTCATGCCGGGAGGCAGTCCACCAGGATTCTTTACAGAAATCTTCTCCGGCGTCAAATCAATTTGGATGCTCTGCGACTTATCATAATAATCGCGATGCATAATCGCGTTAATAATCGCCTCTCTTGGAACCATAAGCGGCATTTCCAACTGCTCTTTCCTCCGCCATCCTTCAAAGGAAATGGTCTTCGTCAGGCGGGAATTAATGAACTCCTCAGCTGCTTCCACCATCTCGATAACCGTCCCGGTCAGAATCTCATGGCTGCGTAAGTCCGTCCTATTGCTAGACTCAAAATGGCTAACTATCACCTCTGCATACGGAAAGAATCGTTGCGGGTTATCTGCAAAGCACATCACTCCTCCATTGGTGAATTTCAGCTCTCCATCCTCTCGCTCAGCCAAACCTAGTGTTTTCAAAATCTGTTCGTCTTCTTTGATAGAAATATCCGACTCTCTCTCTTAAATCGATCAAAAAGACTTTGATTGAAGTCTTCAGGATATTCAAAATTCGGATGAAGCTTCTCATCCCAGCGGGAGGTACCCCTTTCTTGAGCATGTTCCTCCATTTCATGGGTTGTCATCTTTCGTGACTCCTCCCCTTCACGGATATATGGCACACCATTTCCTGTATGAAAGTCATCGCTATTAGGAACGTGCAACACCAGTACCCCGCCATCTTCAAAACTCTCAACCTTTGCGTCAATCCGCGGATCAATATTCTCCAGTGCGCCTCTAATTCTCTTTCGTGCCTTCTGCTCGTTTCCTAACTGTACTCTCTCGCCTTCATCATTAACCCCTATGAAAATATCTCCGCCCCGGCTATTAGCAAAAGCTACTATTTCTTTGACCAAATGGTTAGCGCTCTTCTTATACTCGATTTCCTGTCCCTCCCCTACCTCCAATTTGACTTCTAATTCCTCAATATCCATCCTATCAGGGTTTTCTGTCAGATTATTTTTATAGCCGGTGTTATGGCCGGACCGGTACGGTTAAATGGCGGGCGCGCCTACAGGGAGGTATGCGGTTCGATATCGACCGCCTCACCGGCGACCGGTCCGAGAAGGCGGGGACCGCGCCAGGGACACTAGACCACGTCGGGACGGAGCGGGTCGCCGAGCCGGTCATCCACGTCCTGGACTACGACGCGGACGGCTGCACGGAGGACGAGGTGGCGCCGGACGCGGTGGCGGACGAGCTGGACAGCGGCACCAAGACCTGGGTGAACGTGGACGGCCTGCACGAGGAGGGCGTTGTCCAGGCGATCGGGGAGCACATCGGGCTGCACCCGCTCGTCATGGAGGACATCCTGACGACGGATCAGCGGCCGAAGGTGGAGGAGTACGACGACCACCTGTTCGTCGTCCTCAAGATGCTGCGGTACGACGCTGACGCGGAACGGGTGCGGGGCGAGCAGGTCAGCTTCGTCCTGACCGAGGACACCGTCGTCTCGTTTCAGGAGGCGCCCGGCGACGTCTTCGACCCCGTGCGCGACCGCCTCCGACACGGCAAGGGCAAGCTCCGGGCGCGCGGCGCCGACTACCTGCTGTACGCGCTGCTCGACGCCATCGTCGACAACTACTTCACCGTGCTGGAACAGGTCGGTGACGACCTCGAGGCGCTCGAGGACGGCATCGTGGACAACCCGAAGCCCGAGACGCTGCAGGAGCTGCACAGCGTCAAGCAGGAGCTCATCTACCTGCGGAAGGCGGTCTGGCCGCTGCGCGAGGCCGTCTCCCGGCTGGAGCGGCTCGAGACGCCGCTCATCAGCGACGAGACGCGCCCCTACCTGCGCGACGTCTACGACCACACGATCCAGGTCATCGACATCATCGAGTCGCTGCGGGACGTGCAGGGCAGCACGCTCGATGTCTACCTGTCAAGCGTCAGCAACCGGATGAACGAGGTCATGAAGGTGCTCACCGTCATCGGCAGCATCTTCATCCCGCTCACCTTCATCGCCGGCGTCTACGGCATGAACTTCAACCCCGCCACCTCCCCGCTCAACATGCCCGAGCTCAACTGGTACTGGGGCTACCCGGCCGCACTCGCCGCCATGGCTGCCCTCGGCGTCGGCATGGCCTACTACTTCTGGCAGAAGGACTGGTTCTGACCCTGCGCAGACCGATACAGGTCCGACATACTGAGTATGCATAAAGTATGTCGTTAGTATGATGAACACATATAAGATTGCACAGCTGCAAAGCAAACATTTAAATATAAGAAAACATAACTACTTGTTGGTGACAACATGAAGGGGGTGCCGGGTTCGGGGGATGTGGACGCCATCACCGCGCAACGGGGGAGCGCCGACCGGGTGGACGTGACGCGCATCGAGGGGGGCGGCGTATCGTGCGCGGTGCTCACGGCGGAGAAGGAGACTGACGCCGGTACCGTCGAGGAGCTGCTTGTCATCCGGGACGGTGCGGTCGTGGCGCACCGGCAGCGGCTGCGGGGCGAGGAGACGGTCGCGAGGACCGTGCGGTGCTGAGGCGGCAGCGGTAAAAAGCCCCATCGGCACTGTTCCGGCATGGACATCTATTTCGCCGGGGCGATCCGTGGCGGGCGGGACGACGCCGACCTATACGGAGAGATCATCGACCTGTTGCAGGGGTACGGGTCCGTGCTGACCGAACACGTCGCCGGCGGGGAGACGGCGGAGACCGATGCCGCCATCTTCGAGCGGGATATGGCGTGGCTGCGGGCGGCAGACGCCGTGGTGGCGGAGGTGACCGTACCGAGCCTCGGCGTCGGCTACGAGCTGGCGCGTGCCGAGGAGCGGGGCGTGCCGACGCTGTGCCTGTTCCGGCCCGGTGCCGGGCAGGCGCTGTCAGCGATGGTGCAGGGGAACGATGCGCTGCGGGTCGTGGAGTACGGGGACGTAGCGGAGCTTGCGCCCGTGTTCGACGGGTTCCTCGGGGAGGGCTAGAACCGGTCGAGGCCGGTCTGTTTTCCCTTGCCGAGGAGCTGGTCCTCGGTGTAGCCGAAGACCTTGAGGACGCGGAGCGCGACCGGGACGACCTGGTTCTCGACGTAGTAGGTGGCGTCGTAGCCGTCGGCGTACTGGACGAGTTCGGCGCGGTCCGAGATGGCGCCGGCGCCGTCGGTGACGACGTAGGCGACGGTGTCGCCGGCGGAGACGTCGGCGCCGCGGGCGATGGCGCGCTTGGCCGCCTCGCTGTGCGGGGTCTTCGCGGCGTAGTTCTCCGGCTTCTTGTTCATCGTCGTGTAGATCTGTAGCTCCTCCAGCGGGACCTCGCCGGCTTCGAGGCGGTCGACGGTGTCGTGCACCGTCTGCACCGCCGCCTCGACCTCGCCCGCAAGCACCTGCTCGATGACCTGTTCCTGGGTCTTCCTGGCGACCGGGCTCCAGTCGCGGCGGACCTGCTCGAAGCCGACGATCTTGGTGGTGCCGTCCGCGGCGCGGAGGGCGTACTTCTTCTTCGCGCCCTCGCCCGCGTCCGTCGAGGTGAACAGGCCGCGGGGGTAGAACCCCTCGAACTCCAGCTCCATGAACTCCGGTAGTTCGGCGTTGACGCGCTCCTGGAACGCGTCCGCGCGCTCGCGGGCGTCGTCGCCCTTGATGAAGACCGAGTCCGTGTCGCCGTAGACGATCTCGAACCCCATCTCCTCCGCGGTCTCGATGGTCTCCTGGATGTACCGGCGGCCGAGGGCGGTGGTGGCCTCGGCGGCGGGGCGGTGGTACCAGCGGGCGCCCGCGTATCCCATGTAGCCGTAGAAGGCGTTCGACAGGATCTTGAGTGCGTTCTGCCGGGTGTCGACGTCGCGGTAGGCCTGCGTGTCCGGGTCGAGGTCGTCGAGCTTTGCCTTCAGGTCGTACCGCTCCCGGACGAGGTCCTCCAGCAGGTCCGGGATGAAGCCGGGGGCGTCCTGGCAGAACGTGTGGACCGCGTCCGTCTCCGGGACCGCGACATCGAGCGGGTCGTCGCAGTCGTCCAGGTCGTACGTGTCCGGGGAGATGTTGTGGGCGACCATGATGGTCGGGTAGAGCGAGCGGAAGTCGAACAGGGCGATGTCCTCGTGGAGGCCGCCCTCCGGCTCGTAGACGTAGCCGCCGGTGTATGCCTCCTGGCTGTACCGGCGGCCGCGCTCGTCGTCGCGGGGGCGGTTCGGGGCGAGGATGCCGCGGTCATGGGCGTGCATGAGGAGGTGGTTCTCCACGTGCTGGCCGTAGGCGTGGCGGCAGGTGTCGAACGGTGGGAGGCCGGTGAGGCGGGAGAGCGACATGATCTGCGGGACCAGCGTCTGGCCGAGCCGGAAGGCGAGCTCGCTGTCACGGAGGGCGTACCGGGCGACCCGGTCGAGGTCCTCCTTGTCCGTCCACGCCGCCTTCAGCTCCTCCCAGGAGACGTCGTCCGTCCCCTCGCCGAGCAGCGCCTCCGCCACGTTGTCCAGTGACAGGGTCTCCAACTGCAGCCCGATCGATACCACGTTCGCGACGAAGGCGTACAGGTCGAGGTGGACGCGGCCCTCCACCGTCGCGCCCGCGAACCGGCCGCGGCGCTGGAACGTCATCCGGCGGTCCGTGCGGCCGAGCGTCAGGTCGATACCGTGGTGCTCGGCGCGGTCACGGAGCACGTCGAAGTCGAACTCGTCCGTGTTGTAGCCCAGGAGCAGGTCCGGGTCGACGTCGTCGACGATGGCGAGGAACCGGTCCAGGAGTGCGGCCTCGTCCGCGACGACCGTCGCCGCGTCCAGGTCGTAGCCGTCGTCGTGCGTCACAAGCACGGTCTCCGTGTCCGGGCCGTACAGGCTGCACATGATGATCTCGTCGTCGACCACCTCGAGGTCGAACGCCAGCATCGACAGGGCGGGAAGGTCCGCGTCCGCCGGCTCCGGCGGGGCGTCGAGGTGGAGCCGGTCCAGACCGTCCCGGGCCGCGCGGTCGCCCGGCAGCGTGACGGGGGTGGCCGGGGCCACCTGGTGGTCGATGATGTAGCGCTTGTAGAACGGGATGTCGAACTCCCGCACGTCCCTCACGTCGTCCCACTCCTGCACGCGGTCCTTCAGCTTGGGCACGTCCGGTGGGACCCGTGTGACCGCCTTCAGCGCCGTGACGGTATCGGCGCCGTCGGTGCAATCCACGCGTTCGACGGCCTGGACCGCTACCGTGTCGCCGCTGTCGTCGATTGTGCACTGCGCGAGGCGGTCCGCCACCGCATCGACCGCGTCCGCCTCCGGCACGACGTAGAAGTACGGCGCGAAGCTGTCGTCCACGGCGACGAGCGGGTCGCCGGCGTCGTCCACGCAGAACAGGCGGACGGTCAGGTCGTCGTCCATCGTGTAGTCTGCCTGGATAATCTGGGCGGTCGTCGCCATGACGTGGTGTGGCCGCGGCAGGCTTTTATCGGCGGTGGTGCGCGGTGATAGCTTTTTATGCCGGAGGCGGGAGGTACTGGACTGTATGCGCGCGCTCGTCCTGTCCGATATCCACGGCGATACCGAGGCCCTGGACCGCATTCTGCACCGGGAGTCGGACGTCGACCTCGTGCTGGTGCTCGGGGACCTGACCGATGCCGGGCTGGACGATCCGGCCGGGACGGCGGGCGACGTCATCGGGTTGCTGGACCAGCACGGCGTCTTCGTCAAAGCCGTCCCCGGGAACATGGATGACGAAGCCGTGCTGAAGCAGCTGATCGACCACCGGATGAACCTGCACAAGCAGCTGTTCTCCATGGACAGCTACGAGTTCGTCGGGTTCGGCGGCGGGTCCACGCCGTTCGATACGCCGTTCGAGCCGGACGACGACGAGCGCGGCGACGTTCTGGCGCAGCTGCTGGACCGGACGCAGGCCGACCACCGCGTGATCGTCTCCCACCAGCCGCCGCACGGCACGCGCATCGACCGGACGGAGGACGGGACGCAGGCCGGCAGCGAACGGCTGCGCGCGCTGCTCGAGGAAGAGGCCGTCGACGCCGTGTTCAGCGGTCATATCCACGAGGCGCGCGGCACCGACGAGCTCGGGGGTGCGCTGCTCGTCAACCCCGGCCCGGTCAACGAGGGATACTACGCCGTCGCCGAGTTCGGCGCGGAGGAGGTAGACGTTGAGCTCCGGGAATGAGTGGACGCGACGGCTGGAGGACGTGGAGGCGCGGCTTGACGCGCTCGAGGAGAACATGGACGCGCTCGCGTCGGAGGCCGGCGACGCCGTCGTCGCGCACGAGGAGAGCGTGGTCTACGAGCTCGCCGAACAGTTCGACGCGCTGCAGGACACCGTGACGACGTACCTCGCGCAGGAGAAGGAGGTCATCCACGAGCTCGCCGAGCAGGTGGCGGACTTCGGGGACCTGATGCGGAAGGCGAAACAGAACCAGGACCGAATCGCGAAGCTGTCCGACCGCGTGGACGCGATGGAGGCGCAGGACGTGACGCAGGACGACCTCGACGCCGTCGCCGACGAGCTGGCGCGGGTGGAGGACGACCTGACAGGACGCATCCAGAAGCTCGAAACGCGCGTCAGCGCCCTCGCACAGGACGAGGACAGCCACGCACTGTAACGATACCATGCCAGAACTACCGCTCGCACCGATCAAGCGCATCATGAAGCAGGCCGGCGCGGACCGGGTTGCGGACGACGCCGTCGAGGCCATGCGCGACCAGCTCGAGGAGGAGGCACGTGACCGGGCGCAGCAGGCGCTGCAGTTCGCGCAGCACGCCGACCGGAAGACCATCCAGAAGGAGGACGTCCGCGCCATCCGCTAGCGCTTTACAAGAGTGTATCGATTTGCGTATCTTCGTTACATTTATAAAGATTTATCTCTATAGAGATACATACGATGAGTCCGATGTCCTGGTCCGGGCGAACACTGCAGCTGGTCCTGGGCAGGGGCATCGATACCGATTTCTACCACCTGCCGGCGTGACCCGGGGATGACGCCTGTGTGGCTGACCCGGGGGCGTGACCGTTGGTGGAGTGACGATGTGCGCCGTGGGCGGGCTGTAAACAGGCCCGCCGCATCCCGTTTCCGTCCCCGGCGGAGGCGGGTGCTGCCGGACCCGGGGAGACGACCATACCACACAGGTGACACGACGATGTGCGTGAACTGCCGCGCGGTCGAGACCGAGGTGGACGCCCAGCAGCGCCTCGACGAGGACGGGCTGGATGCCGTCCGGGTCCACCCCGAGACCGACGTGCGGTCCCTCGTGTAGCCGGCAGCAGCCGGCCCGCCTAGTCGCTGATATCTGCCTCGCCGGCGTCGATATCGTCGACCAGGTTCTTCCACGAGATGGAGAAGTTGCGGAGGGCGTTCCCGAACCGGTTGGACAGGTGGACCGATCCCTCGAACTTCTTCCACTCCACCAGCCCCATCGGCGCCAGGTGCTCCCGCAGCACCTTGTAGACCGTGTGCCGGTTGTGCCCCTCCTCCTGCAGCCGGGAGACCGCCGACGACACCGCGAGCTCACGGCGGCCCTCCACCCGCTCCCCCTCCTCCGCGAACAGCGCCAGCAGGTCGCGCGTCACGGCCCGGTACGCGTCCTGCGTGGGGAACAGTAGCTCCAGCATCGTCTCCACGTTCATCCGGGTGGAGCAGTCCTCGTGGTCCAGACGCATGATACAGGTCAGGGACTGCCTCCTACTTGAAGTTTCCCCTGCCGTCAACACGGCCCGCCTCACTGTGCTTCCTGCAGCCCGTCGAGGTCAGACGGCCGTTCCATGACGGTGCTACCGCGCTAAGACTACCTCTGCTGTGCCGTACGCGACGAGCTATCGATGCGGCACGGCCGCCCCTACCAGTAGTCCGGCTCGTTGCCGTCCGTCCACTTGATCGAGCAGCCCTGGGACGGCTGCTCATCACGGTCCACGTCACCGCCGGCCAGCGCCGCGTCGATGGCGGCGCGCATCTCGAAGCCCGGCTCCTGGGAGGGCTCATCTTCCGGGTTGAGCGCGTCGTCCAGCCGGCCGTGGTAGGCCAGCCGGAACGTGTCCCCGTCGCGCACGAACAGGAACGGGTCCGGCGTACAGACCGCTCCGTACGCTGCCGCGACCGTCTGGCTCTCGTCGCGGAGGTAGGCGTCGTACCGGACCGTGCCGTCCTCGACCAGCGCCCGCATCTTCTCCAAGGAGTCGTCCGGGTACTCGTCCGCATCGTTCGGGTTGATGCCCACGACCGCGACATCGCCGTAGTCCGCAGCGATCGCGTTTAGCGCCGGCATCTTCGCCTGTGCGTACGGGCAGTGGTTGCACGTGAACACAACAAGGAGCGCGTCATAGTCAGAGAAGTCATCAGGCGTGTAGGTCTTGCCGTCAGCACCCTCCAGCGCAAACGCCGGGGCCGCGTCGCCGCGGGCGAGCACCGCGTCGGACGACTGCTTCAGTGTCATAAGCCTATATCCCATTGGGGTGTTGAAGTGGGTTGCGGTCCGAACATTCGGACATGTCTGGAAGCATATATGTTACTAACAGTATATTACAGAACACATTTTCCCGGGACCGGCGCCCGCATGAGAGTTCATATAAGATGAACATCCACGACGGTCGCAACGCAACCTAATTGATTCAACACATGTGTTACGTCGCACCAGTCCGCGGTCACAAGTGTGCGTTCTTAATACACACCCATCATGGCGGCATTTATAAGGTGTCCTGTTCCGGCAACAGTTGACGATATCGTTTACACCGGAGCGGCGATCGCCAGGCCAGTGAGTCGCGCTGTTGACCGCAGCGTTTACATTTATATACTGGTGTGAGGTGGGCCCCATGAACGGCCAGGGATCTATGGGAAACCCCGCGGAACCCTGGTCGCGCGCCGATCGCGGCGCCGGTTTGGCAACACGCGTCGAAGTTGACAAGATCGGGGCACCGAAGCCAGGGTATCGGGCCGCAATCCACCATGAACCGCGCCTGGGTCGGGCGGCCTGACGCCGCCGGGGTGCCGATGAGTGTTCGTCCGTACCACACATCCGCGGAAAGGGTGTTCGTCCTCAGAACACACTCGTCGCGGCAACGAGGAGATGCATGTGGCGGAACACCTCTTATCTGACTATTGCGATGGAACAGATGTACTGTTACTGTTGCGTTCCGTTCAACCCATCCATCGCGGTGAGGAGGTCGTCGAGGCGGTCGGCGAGTTGCTCGCCGGCGTCGGTGAGGGAGATGAGTTTCTTGCGGCCGGTCTTCTCGAATCGGACCAGGCCGTGTTCCTCGAACGTGTCGAGGACCTTGACCGTGTGGGAGTACGTGCAGTCGACCTCCCGGGAGAGGACGGATGCGTAGTCGGCGTCGCCACGGTGGATGGCGACCAGCATCTCGGCCGGTTTCCGGTGGAGAAACGTGTCTTCAAGCGCCTTCATGGTTCCCCCGAACCCCCGTACCGGTGTGGGGGCTGGCGGGTTAAATAGGTGGTGGCCGCGGGGCGCGTGAGCTATTTATAGGTCGGTGCCGTGTGCCGGTGCATGGAACTGACGGTCGGACAGATGGCGGCGGTGCTGCGTGCGGCCGGTGCCGAGGACGTTGATGAGGCGGCGGCCGAGGAGCTGGGGCAGGTGCTGGAGAACTACGTGGGGTATATCGCCGAGGAGGCGGTGGCCCAGGCGCGGGAGCAGGACCGTCAGGCGGTGACGCGGGAGGATGTCATCGCGGCAGAGGCGGACTAGCGGAACGGGTAAAAAGGTTTCTGGCGCAGGTCTGTGTGATGGTTGACGAGCTTATCGGGCGTATCGCGGATGAGAGCGGGGAGGACGAGGATGCCATCCGCGAGCGTGTCGAGGCGAAGCACGACGAGATGTCGGGGCTGGTGTCTGAGGAGGGCGCCGCCCACCTGATCGCGCGCGAGGAGGGCGTGGCGCTCGAGGAGGCGGAGGAGCGGGAGCTGAAGGTTGACAACGTCGTGCCGGGCATGAACCGGGTGGATATCAAGGCGAAGGTCGTGGATATCACGGACGTGAACACGTTCGAGCAGGACGACGGTGGTGAGGGGCAGGTGCAGAACCTGGTCCTCGGCGACGAGTCCGGGACGGCGCGGATGAGCCTGTGGAACGAGCAGCTGGAGATCGCGGAGAAGGTGGATGTCGGCGATGTCATCCAGATCTCGGGCGCGTACTCGCGCGAGGATAACCGTGGGAACGCCGAGCTCAGGGTGGGGGACAGCACCCAGATTCAGCTGATTGACGAGGAGATCGAGGCCGCTCCAGGGGCCGGCGGGTCTGGCGGTGGTGGCGGGTCCGCGGAGACGGTGCGGGTCAACGAGGTGCTGGACGAGAACCGATCGTACGAGGTGACCGGGACGGTCGTGGAGGTATACGATGAGGATCCGTTCTATATGGCGTGCCCGGAGTGCAACAAGAAGGTTGACGAGGATGACGGGACGTGCGGTGAGCACGGCGACGTGGACGCTGAGCCGACGCTCATCCTGTCCGCCATCATCGACGACGGCTACGGGAACATCCGGACCGTCTGTTTCCGCGACCAGGCGAAGCAGCTGCTCGGCGCGGAGGGCGAGGAGTTCGACGGTGATGCGGAGGCGGTGCAGGAGTATAGCCGTGCCGTGAAGGGGTCGCGGGTGACGGTCCGCGGCGAGGCG
>CAZAFX010000013.1:0-6083 GCA_964484895.1 uncultured archaeon
CTCCTTGCCGATGGTGACCTCCTGCTCCGCCATCGCCTGCAGCATCGCGGACTGCACCTTCGGCGGCGCCCGGTTGATCTCGTCCGCCGCCACGATGTCCGCGAAGATCGGCCCCTTCTGCACCTCGAACCCGGTCTCCTCCCGGTAGATGGTTGACCCCACGATGTCCGACGGCAGCAGGTCCGGCGTGAACTGGATGCGCTGGGACTTCGTGTTCTCCAAGACGCGCGACATGGTGATGATGATCAGCGTCTTCCCCGTCCCCGGCACGCCCTCCAGCATCGCGTGCCCGCCGGCCGCGAGGCATTTCACCGTCTGGTCGACGATATCGTCCAGCCCGTACACCACCTTCTGGATCTCGTCGCTCAGCTGGTTCATCTTCTCGGAGTACTCCTCGAGCTGCGCCTGTTCGACCATCTATACCACGCTCACCGTGTTCAGGATGTCGTCGATGATATCGTCCGTCGTCACGTCCCGCGACTTCCCCTCGTAGTTCAGCGCGATCCGGTGCCGCAGGACCGGGTGCGTCACGTCACGGACATCATCCGGCGTCACGAACTCCCGGCCGGCCATCATCGCGTTCGCCTTGCCGCCGACCGCGAGGAACATCGCTGCCCGGTTCGACGCGCCGTAGTCGATAAACCGCTCCGCCTCAAGCCCGTACCGGTCCGGGTGCCGCGTCGCCTCAACGATGTTCAGGATATACTCCTTCAGCTCATCGGTCAGCGTCAGGTGGTGCACCATCTCCTGCATGTGGAGGATGTCGTCAACGTCCATGATATGCTTCGTCCCGAACTCCTCGACGGACATGACCTCCACGTTCTGGTCGATGATCTCCTGCTCCTCCTCTGTATCCGGGTAGTCCACGAAGATCTTGAACAGGAACCGGTCCGTCTGCGCCGCGGACAGCGGGTACGTCCCGGCCTGCTCCAGCGGGTTCTGCGTCGCCAGCACCATGAACGGGTCTGGCAGCTCGTGCGTCTCCTTGCCGATGGTGACCTCTCGCTCCTGCATCGCCTCAAGCATCGCGGACTGCACCTTCGGGGTCGTCCGGTTGATTTCGTCCGCCAGCAGGAAGTTGGAGAAGATCGGCCCCTTCCGCACGTTGAACTCGCCCGTCTCCTTGTTGTACATCGTCGACCCGGTGATATCCGTCGGCAGCAGGTCCGGCGTGAACTGGATGCGGTGGAACGACGCCTCCGTCACGATTTCCGCCATCAGCCGGACGAGCAGGGTCTTCGCCAGGCCGGGAACCCCTTCAAGCAGCACGTGCCCCGCCGCCAGCATCCCCTTCAGAACCGTGTCGACGACCTCCTCCTGCCCGACCAGTCCCTTCCCGATCTCCTCCCGCAGCTCTTCCAGCTTCTCGTTCGCGTCCGCGATCTCCGCCTCAAGATCGAGGTCCTCCATCTCCTGGTCCGCCATACGGTACACAGTGCCGGTCGCTCCTATAAAAGCCCTCCGCCGCTGCACACCACTGCAAACCCACTTAAATGCCGCCGCCCCACACACCAAGTGATGACCGAGTTCGAGCGGGCGCTCGTTGACGCGTTCAACCGGTTCTTCGACGCCACTGACGTCTCCGGCATCGCCTACCGCCGCAAACAGCACCGGTTCTCCTCCCAGTTCGTCGACGTGCTCGTCGACTCGCTCCATCCCGAGTTCTACCTCGCCATCGAGAACAAGTCGGTCAAGACCGACGCCACCAACAAGCTCTACTTCAGTCAGCACTTCTCCGACAACGGCACCCACCAGGTCGACCGCATCACGAACTTCCTCGACCGGTCCGGCCGCACCGGCTACCTCGCCGTCGAGATCAAACGCGGCCGCGGCAAACCACGCCGCGCATTCCTCGTCCCGTGGGACTCGCTCCACGACCGGTACACCGGCGACGAGCCCGGCATCCACCTCGACGCCCTCGAGGAGTTCCCGGAGATCGAACGCGAGGGCGGCGACTACCGTATCGATACCCTGTTCGGTGACATGCATGGTCAATACCCTGAGCGAACATGAGATCAAGGAGCTGCTGATCGCGACCGCCGGCCTCGGCATCGCGTTCGCCATCCACTTCTTCGGCGACCCGACGCCGACAGACCTGCTGCTCTCACCCCGCATCATCCCGGCGGTCGTCGCGGCCACCGCCCTCACCGCGGTCTCCTACATCCCCCACGAGATGGCGCACCGCTCCACTGCACGGGTCTTCGAGGCATACGCCGAGTTCAGGCTGTGGCGCACCGGCATCATCATCGCCGTGCTCTCATCGTTCCTCGGGTTCGTCGCCGCCGCGGTCGGCGGTGTCTCCATCTTCGTCCGCGAATCCGAGCGGTACGGGCGGCACGAGGAGGAGCTCAGTCCGAAGCACATCGGGATGATCGCGTTCGTCGGCCCGCTGATGAACATCGCGATGGCGGTCATCTTCGCCTTCCTCGCCGACCTCGCCACCGTCACCGTCCAGGGCGTCGACCTGCTCGTCACCGGCGCCCGCCTCAACGCGTTCCTCGCCCTGTTCAACCTCGTCCCCCTCTACCCGCTGGACGGCTACAAGGTGCTGCGGTGGCACATCACGTTCTGGCTATTCGGCGTCGTCCTCGCTACCCTCAGCTTCTTCATGGTCTGACACCGGCAGCGGCCGCATCGCGTCCGCCATATGCCGTAGCCGGTCGATACCCTGCACCTCCGTGCTGAACAGCGGCACCGTCACCACGTCCCGGTCCCCGAACAGCTCCCGGATCTCCACCAGGTGGTCCTGCTGCATCGCCCGCCGCGACGTGCAGAACGGGCAGTCCGGCTGCTCCGGCACCAGCTTGTTCACGAACAGCCGGCTGACCTGCATCCCGGACTCCTCCACCCGCTCCACGGCCCGCCGCGTCTCCGCCACGGACATCGCCTCCGGTAGCAGCACGAAGTTGAACGCGGTCCGCGACGGATCCCGCATCACCCGCCGCGCCGCCTTCACCCGCTCCTTCATCCGCTCCAGCTGCTCCACGCCGCTGTCCACCTCCCCGCCCTTCCCGAACAGCGTCTTCACCGTGTCGACCATCTTCGTGAACCGCATCCGCATCCGCAGCGCCGTCCCGATCATCGACTCCATCACCTCCGGCAGCTGCAGCAGCTGCAGCGTGTGCCCGGTCGGCGCCGTATCGAACACCACCGCGTCGTACGCATCATCGTGCATGAACTCCATGAACCGGTGCAGCGCCGCCGCCTCCGCCACGCCCGGCCCGCTCCCCAGCAGGTCAAGTCCCTCGTAGATATCGGCCGCCGTCTCCTCTCCGAACTGGTCCAGCGACAGCTGCTCCCGGAACTCCTCCACCTCCTCCTCCGGGTCGACCTCCACCGCCTCCAGCCCCTCGACGACACGAGTCTTCCCGTCCAGCGCCATATCAAGCGCGTCACCCACCGAGTGCGCCGGGTCCGTGCTTACCAGCAGCACCTCGTGCCCGCGCTCCGCCAGCTGCAGCGCCGTCGCGGTCGCGATGGTCGTCTTCCCCGTCCCACCCTTCCCGCTGAACCACAGGTACGACACGTCGTCCGGCTGGTCGATAGATGACATGAGATCAATATATGATGGATGTAATTTTTATACGCGTTCGATGTGCATCAGTCCGTGGCCGCGACGAACCGGACGAGCGGCCGCGGCCACCGACCATCAACCTTCTGCCGCGCCGACTTGACCTCCACCGCCACCGGTCTCCCCGCCGCCTGCCCGTAGCCGGCGTCGATGACCGTCGAGGACAGGTGGCGCTCGTCCGGATGCTCGGTCCCCACGATCTCGGCGTGGTAACCCTCCGGCATCGTCACAGGCTCAGAGTACCGGAAGAAGAGGTCGGTCTCCAGCATCCGCGCCCAGCTCGTCCGCGCCAGCAGTGTATCAAGGTCGTCCACCGCGTCAACGGCCGCTGCCTGCACCACACCGTCGTCGCCCGGCGGCGATGGCCGGTAGAACCCTGGCTGCAGTGCAAGGGCCGCACACTCCTCCGGTGCCCGCTCCGCCGGCATCTCCGACACCAGCTCATCAAGCGCATCGCCCTGGACGACCTCGTCATGGTTCCATCCGTAGACCCGGCCGACCGCGTCGTCCTCGCCGTAGACGAGGCCGTACCGGCCGTGGTCGTGGGTGGAGACCCGGGCTGTGACGGCGTCGTCCTCGATGTGCACGTCCTGGAGCTGCGTCTCGGCGCCCAGCCGGTGGTATCGGCTGCGGCCCGTCCAGTCCACAACGTCCGCGTCCAGGAGGTAGTCAGCGGTCGCCTCGTCCACGGTCGCGTCGACGGTGAGCGTGTCGCCATCCATCGCCGCGACGGTCAGGTCACAGGTCAGCCGCATACCGACGGATGCTGCCCGACGCTTATCAGGGTTGCCGCCCTGCCGCCATCTTTTTAAAGGAGCGGCGAGCAGTGCAGCGGTAATGCAGGGTGGATACGTTTGCCCGCGGCCCCGCTGAACCCTTCTCCGTAGCCGCAGGCGTCCTGCATGCCGGGGTGGCAGAGCTGTCGGCAGTTCCGACTGCGGACGCTGGAGTGGTTATGCAGCCGCCTGCAGAGCGGCGTACCCGGGTTCGAATCCCGGCCCCGGCTTTCCGGTATCGCTACGGGGGTGGAGCAGGTGTCTGACGGTGCCGCGGACGCAGATGAGGTGGTCGCTGCGGTCCCGTACCACCCCGACCGTGAGGAGTTCCTCGTCGTGAAGCGCAGCGATGGGAAGGAGGTATACCCCGGGAAGTGGGAGTTCCCGGCCGGCTACATCGAGGACGAGGACCCGGCCGATGCGGCCATCCGGGAGCTTGAGGAGGAGGCCGGTATCGTCGGCACCGCCCTGCGGACCGGCGACCCGCACACCGTCGACGGGCCACACGGCCGGTTCCGCGTCCACCCCGTGCTGGTCATGGTGCGGGACGACGCCGTGACGCTGACCGCGGAGCACACCGAGCACCGGTGGATGTCGGCGGCCGAGGTCGTCGCGCTGGACGCGGTCGACGGGCTGCGCGCCGACATGGAAGCGGTGGACGTGGAGGTGGAAGAGGATGCGTGAGGTCGACGTGGCGATGGCGATCGCCCGCCACCATGATACCGGCCGGTTCCTCGTGCTGAAGAAGGGGCGGTGGTACCGGGACAACCGCGACCGGTACGCCGACAACCCGTGGGAGGTCCCGGGCGGCAAGATGCAGGACGACGAACAGGTCGCCCCGGCGGCGCAGCGCGAGCTCCGGGAGGAGACCGGGCTCGACGGCGAGTCGGTGGCGACCGCCGACACCTATACAGTGACCCACCGCGATGAGCACGGGGAGGAGATGCGGCTGACGTTCCACCCTGTCCTCCTCGAGGTGACGGCCGACGAGGACGCGGTCACGCTCAACGATACATACAAGGGAGAACCGGAGCACGAGACCTATGCATGGATCCCTGCGCACGAGCTCCGCGACCGGCTGACGGAGAACGAGCGACCGGCCATTGACCGGCTCGTCGACCGGACGGATGCAAGTGCCGACAAGGAGGCTGCGCTGGCGGTCACGCGGCGTGCCAGCAGTGAGGAGTATCTCCTGCTGCGGCGGGCCCCGCACAAGGAGCGGTATCCTGACCGGTGGTCGTTCCCGACCGGTGTCATGGAGGCAGGTGAGACAGCGCGGGAGGCTGCTCTCAGGGAGCTCCGGGAGGAGACCGGTCTGGACGGGAGGGTGGTGAGGGCGGCCAGCCCTTACGAGGATGTCCACGACGATGGACGGGTGGTGGTGCATCCCTTCCTCGTCGAGGTTGAGGGCACCGCCGTCAGTCTGGACGACGAGCACACTGAGTACCGCTGGGTTGCGGCAGAACAGGTCGCCGCGTTCGAGACTGTGGGAGACCTCGTTGGCATGCAGCGGCTAGGGGTGATTGCGTGAATCTGTCCATGGAGGTGGACCGATGACGCTGCACCTGTTCAACACGCTGACCCGCGAGAAGGAGGCGTTCGAGCCCGCGGAGGAGGGAACTGTTACGTTCTACTCCTGCGGCCAGACCATCTACGACGATCTCCACGTCGGTAATGCCCGCCCCTATGTCTACTGGGACACGTTAACCCGGTACCTCCGCTGGAAAGGCTACAAT
>CAZAFX010000013.1:6093-15009 GCA_964484895.1 uncultured archaeon
GCACGTCGGCAACGCCCGCGCCTACGTCGTCTGGGACACGCTCCGCCGTTACCTCGAGTACACGGGCTACTCGGTCCGCCACGTGCAGAACATCACGGATGTCGGCCACCTGACCGACGACGGCGACCAGGGCGAGGACAAGGTGGAGCAGCGCGCGAAGGAGCTCGGTCTGGAGCCGATGGAGCTGGTCGAGGACCAGCTCGCGCGGTACTTCCGTGACACCGCCGCGCTGAACATCGGCCGCGGCTACGCAGAGGACGTCGGCGGCGGTGACGGTGAGACGGGCGCGGCGACGGGACGCCAGGATATCATGCCGCGCGCCACCGGGCACATCAACGAGATGATCACCTACGTGCAGCGCATCATCGACAACGGCTACGCCTACGAGGTGGACGGGAACATCTACTTCGACGTCGAGGCGTTCGCACAGGACTACCCGTACGGCGCGATGGCGAAGAAGGACCTGGACCAGCTCAAGGCGGAGGCGGAAAGCCGGGTGGAGCCGGACCCGAACAAGAAGCACCAGTTCGACTTCGCGCTCTGGCTGAACGCCGAGGACACCGGCCACCTGATGACGTGGGACGCGACGTTCGACGTGGACGGCGACCGGGTGGACGTGACCGGCTACCCGGGCTGGCACCTCGAATGCACCGTCATGTCCCAGCAGTACTTGGGCGACGAGTTCGACATCCACGCTGGCGGCAAGGACCACATCTTCCCGCACCACCCCAACGAGCGGGCGCAGGCCCTCGCCGCGACCGGTGCAGGGCAGGCCCGGTACTGGCTGCACAACGAGTTCATCACTGTGGAGGGCGACAAGATGGCGAAGTCCGAGGGCAACTTCTACACCGTCCGGGAGCTCATCGACGAGCACGGGTTCTCTGGCGATGTCATCCGCTGGTATCTCTTGAGCTCTCACTATCGGTCGGAGACCGATTTTTCAGTGGAAGGGTTGGAAAAGGCGGAGAAAGAGTTGCAGAAGGTCCGGAAAACCGTTCAACGGATAAGGAAAACGACGAATGAGGAGCATCCTGATATTCAGGATGCAGTGGAAACTCTGGAAGAGAATTTCAAATCGGCGATGGATGATGATCTCAATACTCCACTTGCAAAAAACGCTTTGATGGGGAACATCCGCGATGTCAATCGGTGGCTGTCGGACGAGGAGGCGGTGCATGACGACGTTGCGGACACGTTCGAGGAGTTATTCAGTGTCTTGGGTATAGATATAACGCCGGATGTATCCAGTGCCGAGCGCGAGATGGCAGATGTCCTCTTGAATCTGAGAGAAGAGTATCGTGACCGTGAGGACTACGAGCGTGCTGATAGGATACGGGAGGTGCTTGAGGATAATGGATTTGAGGTCGAAGATTTGAAGGACGGTGCAGTGTGGGGGAAGACGAGCTAGCCCTACTAGTGCTCTTCGTCCTCGTCGTCGAGCATCTCGGCGGCCCGGTCGCCCAACATGCTGCGCACCTTCTCCTTGTCGCCATCTCCCTCTGTCGCGGCCATGCTATGGAGTGTGGCCGGGAGCGTTATAAACCCGTCGCGGCTTCCGCGGCGGTGAGTGACGGCCAGGTTTTTAACCGCGCGCGTCTATCCTGTGTGCATGCAGGAGTTCGATCTCATCGTCGTCGGCGCCGGTTCCGGGCTGGAGGTCGCGTCCGCGGCCGCCAGCGAGGGGATGGACGTGGCGGTGGTCGAGGACGGGCCGATGGGCGGCACCTGCCTCAACCGCGGCTGCATCCCGTCCAAGATGCTCATCCACCGCGCCGACGTGGCCCACGCTATCGATACGGCGGGCCGGTTCGGCATCGACGCGTCGCTGGACGGCGTCGACTTCGCGGCCATCACCGAGGAGGTGACCGCGGAGGTCAGCGAGGACGCGGCAAGCATCGCGCGCGGCATCGAGCAGTCCGAGCACCACACGCTGTTCCGGGGTGAGGCCGCTTTCGTCGACGAGAAGGTGCTGCAGGTGGACGGCGAGCAGCTGACGGCGGACACGATTGTCGTCGCGGCGGGGTCCGGGCCGATGGTGCCGCCGGTTGACGGGCTGGAGGATGTGGACTACTGGACCAGCACCGAGGCGCTCCGGGCCGAGGAGCAGCCGGACCGGCTTGTGGTCATCGGCGGCGGCTATATCGCTGCGGAGCTCGCGTACTTCTACGGCGCGCTTGGCACCGATATCACCATCATCGAGATGGCGGATAGGATGGTCGGGAACGAGGACCGGGACGTGCAGGAGGCGTTCACCGCCGCGTTCCAGGAGCGGCACGACGTCCACCTCGGATATAAGGCGACGCAGGTCGAGGAGGCGGACGGCACCGTCACGGTGACGGCCGAGAACAAGGCCGGGGAGACGGTCGAGGCTGTGGGCGATGCGCTGCTGGTGGCGGCGGGCCGCGTCCCGAACACCGACCGGCTGGATGTCGCGGCGGCGGGCATCGAGACCGACGACCGCGGCTTCATCGAGACCGACGACCATCTCCGCACGTCGGTCGACGGTATCTACGCGCTCGGTGATATCGCCGGGAACTGGATGTTCAAGCACAGCGCCAACCTCGAGGCAGAGTACGTGGCCCGGAACGCTGTTCACGGGCAGGACGTTGCGCTGGACGACCGTGAGATGCCGCACGCCATCTTCTCCCGGCCCCAGGTCGCCGGCGTCGGCAGGACGGAGCAGGCGCTGGAGACGGACGGCAGGGACTACGTCTCCGCGTCCTACCCGTACGGGAAGACCGGGATGGGAGCGGCGCTGAAGGAGGACGGCTTCGTCAAGGTCCTCGCGGCCCCGGGCGATGGCACCATCCTCGGCTGCCACATACTCGGCCCGCACGCCTCCATCCTCATCCACGAGGTCCTCGTCGCGATGCGGCACGGCTCCGGCACCGTCCACGACATCCAGGACACCGTCCACATCCATCCTGCAATCAACGAGGTCGTGCAGCGCGCGTGCAACAAGATTGGATAGCAATCAGTCATCAACAGCGCCGTCCAGCGTCCACTCAGCGGCCCAGGCGTCTATGCAGTCCAGTGCCCCGAGCAGGTCTCTCCCCTTCTCTGTCAGCCGGTACTCCGTCTTCGGCGGGATCTGGCTGTACTCCTGCTTCTCCACCAGCCCGTACCGCTGGAACTCCTTCAGCCGCTCACTCAGCGTCTTCGGACTGATGCCGTCAAGGTCATCCTCCAGTGCGTTGAACCGGCACGTCCCCATCTGCTGGAAACATTTCAGCATCTTCAGCGTCCACTTCTTGCCGAAGAACTCCAGGATGCGGAGCGTCCGCTGCTGCTCCGCGCCAAGTTCATCCTTCATACTTCATAATGTATATAGAAATACTTTATTATAGATAGTGTCGGTTTTTATCCGCTGCGCCGCAGGGCCGTCCATGGGCCTGCCCGCGGTGCCGGTGGAGACGAAGCGGGCGCTCGACCGTCGCCTCGTCGAGCACCACGGTATTGATGTCCCGCGGCTGGTGCAGCTCGCTGGCGACAGGATCGCCGCCTACGTCCGGGACCACGTCGACGGCGACACGGTGCACGTGGTGGCTGGTCCGGGACACAACGGCGGAGACGGCCTCGTCGCCGCCCGCCTCCTCCATGCCTGGGGGTACGCGGTGACCGTCACGACCGTCGGCGAGCCTGCATCGGTCACGGCCCAGGAGCGTCGCATCGTCGACAGTCTCGACCTGACGCCGGGTGACATGGACGGGGTCGATATCGTGGTGGACGCGCTGCTGGGATACGGTGCGGACGGGCCGCCGCGCCCGCCCATCGATGCTGCTGTGGACGCGGTCAACGACGGCGACACCGCCGTGGTCAGCGTCGATGTTCCGACCGGTGTCGACCCTGATACCGGGACCGTCAACGACCCCTGCGTGGCGGCGGACGCGACGGTCGTGCTGGCGGTGCCGACGACCGGCCTCACCGATTCCGAATGTTCGGATGTAGTGGGGGAGCTGTGGGTTGCGGATATAGGTGTGCCGCCTGCCGCGTATGCGGCGGTCGGGGCGGAGCGGCCGACGTTCCAGGGAGGACCGCTCCAGCGGATACGGCCTTAAGCGTTGACATGTGTACCGGCCGTGTGTACCCGAAGCACCACGGGCCTCTATCAGGCCTTGCCGTCATGGCTGCGGCACTGCTGGCGGGCGTACCGCTCCCTGAACTCGTCGTCTGGACGGTCGTCGGGACAGTGGCGGGTGTGCTGATCGATGCCGACCATTTCCTCCTCATCCTGGTCGTGGACCGGAACGTGGCCGGTGTCCGGTACTGGGTGCGGCGGCCGGTCACGGTGATAACCGACCCGCGCACCTTCCTCGATGATGTGGAGTACGAGAAGCCGGCGATGAACTTCCACCGGCTGCTCAGCCACTGCGTCATCCTGGTGGCGGTCGGTGTCGCCGCGGTGACCGTCCCGCTGCCGGTCTTCCTTGCCGTCCCCGCGCTCGTCGCTATCGCCGTCCACATCGCGGCGGACGTGGCCTGGGATATCTACCAGGGTGACTACACGCTGTCGGCACTGACGCCGTGATGCTGTGGCGAAACGCGCCGCGGAACAGGTCTAGTAACTTATATCTGAAGAGCCTGAGAAAGGGTGCGCTGGCTCTTGTCGAGTGCTCAGCCACGTCTGGCCGTTGAGCGGTTCTGTTCGAGATCTATGAGTCGGTCCGTTGTACCGGACGTGTTGAGTCCGCACAGCGCCATATCTGGCTGCATATCGTCATGCACCGTCTCGTCCTCGGTGAGGAGGATATCAAGCCCGGTGCGGATTTCGTTCATGACGCGGTCATCGCTGTATTCGGGGTGCGGGATGAACCCCTCTATCAGGGGTCGGAACCGTGATGTATAGGGAATCGGTGTGGTGCGGTCAGGCCATCTGATCGTCGCCCACTGATGCCGGAGCTCCTGGCTGTCAGTGGCGGATGCGCGGGCGCCCTCGAGTTCAGAAAGAAACTCTTCGTAGCCGTGAATCTCCGGTCGGACGTTGTGGTCGAGTGCTGCGATTTCATCCCCGAGATAGGTCCGCTCATCAGAGACAGTATCGGCCTCAACTTGGTCGAGCACAAGGAGCCAGTCGATGTCACTCGGACTGTCCTTCCCCGCCCCCGTTTCGTAGGCGGCTGCGTCCTCCAGCATGGCCGTGCCGCGGACGTTGGAGCCGTACAACAGAGCGGTGCTGATGCCCACGCCCCGCTCCTGCCGCATCTCGGCATCCAGTGACGGCACCGCATCGAGGAACTGCTGGTGTGCGCGGTAGCTGTCGAGCGTCGCCTGCACGCTCCCCTCTTCGAGCTCTGGTGGGGCATCATACTGCGGCATCTCCCGCTCGCCGATGACATGGGATGGTGGGACACCATGAGATTCCTTGTACCCGGCATCAAGTATCGCCGTCCGGAGCGGACCAACGTACCTATCTGACGCCTGCGCGGTCTTCGCGGTGATGTCAATGAGCCACTCGCCCACACCCATACTGTTGTTATTGTTTAATGACATGTAAAAGAGTTGGGCTGTCGGTTCATCGGCGGCCGTCCGGTTGTCCGTTCTGTATCGGATAGCCCGGGGAGGATTCGAACCTCCGGCTGCGGCTCCAAAGGCCACAATGTTTGACCACTACACCACCGGGCTGCGGTGGTGCGGGCTGTGGCGGGGAGGGTTAAGAAAGTTGAGGTCGGCTCACCGGACCTCGGTCTTCCTGATCTCGAGGTCGCGCACCGGGTAGATCTTGCGGACGGCGCTGCGGACCTCGTCCTGGAGGTCGTCGGTGAAGAAGCGCTCCATGAGGTTGGCGGTGCCGCGTTCGTCGGCCGCGTCCTGCAGCAGTTCCGCAATCTTGTTCCGGATGCTTGATGCGCGTGACGAGTGCGTCTTCCGGATGGTGGTGGCGACGACCTTGACCCGGACCGTGTCGCCGTCAGCGGTCTCGACATCCGCCACGGTGTCGATGCGGTCGGACCGGCGGCTGACCATCTTGGAGATGTACTCCTTGGAGACGTCGTGGCCGTCGAGGCGTGTGTGGGCGGTGTCCCCCTCGACGTCGGTCACCTTGAGGAACACGTCCATGTAGTACTTGTCGGACGACGGCATCAGGTCCTTCAGTTCGACCTTGATGCGCCGGCCCTCGACCATCTCCGGCTCCTCTGCCGGGGTCTCTGCGACCGTCTGCTGCCCGAAGATGTCGGGCGCGACGATATCATACCACTGCTTCTGCATCACGGTCTTGGCCATCGTAGTCCACCTCGCCGGGTGCGGCGTCGAGCACTTCCGTCATCATTTTTATAAACCTGTCTTTCTCTTCCCGCGGAATTTTCCCGCCTGCGGCCGCCTCGTGGCCTCCGCCCTCTCCCTCGCACACCGTGCACAGCTCGTTCATCAGATCGTTGACCTGCAGCCCGTCCGCTACCGCTGCGTCCGTGGCGCGGGCGGAGAGCTTCAGATGGTCTTCACCCTTCTCCGCCATCCCGACGAGGACATCGCCCGGCACGATGTCCGACTTCTGGCATATGGTCGTGACCGTTCCGATCATGTTCGCGTGTATGTTGTCGTCCGCGATAATCATCGCTCCATGTTCGAATCTCGGGACGACTTCGCTGTCTTCCATGTTATCTTCCACGAAGGAAAGGTATCTCCCGATCTTGCGCCCGTACCGGCGCTTGATGGTGTACGCGAGATCGAAGTCACCGTCGCGGCAGATGGTGATGCCGGACTCCGGCTGCTCCAGCCGACCGCACGCGTTCAGCAGGGAGGCGAACTCACCGATTTCCCAGCCGTTGTCGAGCATGTAGATGTCGCCCAGCAGTGAGGCCACGTCGTAGCCGCGCGTCAGCAGCCCGTGCACGATCTCCCGCTCCTCGTCCAGTGACAGGTCCTCGAGCGACCGCCACTCCCCGTCCTGCTTGAGATCGATGCCGAGCTCGGACAGGAACTGGACCGCGCCGGACTCGTCGTTCGTGATGCCGGGAAGGTACGGGTCGGTCGTGTATTTCAGCGCCTTCACGAGCGACTTGCCGTTCCGCCCGAACAGCTTCAGCCCCTTCTTCCGTTCGATGACCCCCATCTCCTCGGCATCCTGCATAAGCTCGGCGCTCAGCCCGAGGGAGGTATCGTCCTCGAGCTGCATGTCACCGGTCGCACCGATGAGGGCGTACTTGACGAGGTCGCGGTTGGCCTCGTCCAGCATCCGTGCCACGAGGTAGGTCACGCCCGCCCCGGAGATGTGTTCGCCGCCGTCGATGCCGACCGTGTGCGGGTTGACGTGGACGTCAACGGTGCCGTCGCCGGGGTCGTGGTGGTCGGCGATGACGACCGTCCGGTCAGCGAGCTGGTCCTGGATGGTCTCGATCTGCCCGCTGCCGATGTCCACGAACAGGAATACGTCGGCGATGGCGCCCTCGACCACCTCCGCCAGCACCTTGGCGTTCAGCTCGTCCACGAACGTGATCTCGTAGGGGAGGTCCGCCCGGTCGAGCGCCGCGTCCACCGTGACAGCCGATGCGATGCCGTCGCAGTCGTAGTGCGCCACGCACCGGATCGGGCCACCGGACTGTTCAATCGTCCGGGCTGCGTCGCGTGCCGCCCGGACCAGTTCGTCGCTTCCCTCCAGTTCCATCGCCGATCAGCCGTCTACTCCACGACGAGCCGCGCCTTCTCGATATTGTACGTCCAGTCGTCCGGGATTTCGTCGCCCCGGTAGTAGTCCACGAGCCGCCGGATCTTGGACTCTGTCAGCCGGAGCTGCCGCTCGGCCGCTGTATCGTTGGGATGGTCGTCGAGGTGTTCCTGCAGCGAGATTGCCTTCCGCATCAGCTGCCGCAGGTCCTCCGGGAACCCGTCAACGTCCACGATATCGGTCAGGTGGTCCCCGGTCAGCTCGGTGACGTCCGGGATGCCGTACCGGTCGCGCAGCGCCCGGCCGATGGCCGATGGGTCCAGGCCGTCGTCATGCAGCTGCCGCGCCAGCTCGACGATCTCATCATCGTCGTAGATGACCCAGTCCGTGTTGGGGTTCACCGGCTTGCTGCTCCCGGAGCTGCCGCGGTCGGACGAATGCATACGGGCCATGGCGCGTCCCTCGCCACCACCATCCCGCAGAATCTTTAAATAGGTGGTTTCGGCGGTGTACCGCCGAGTTACCGGTACCGGCCGCGAGCTGCCACGTCGGTGAGCCGGTCCAGGACGGCGTCCGCGTCCGCCGTCGTCTCCCGGTATCCGGCCACCACCAGCTGCATGGCCTCGTCGGCCACGGCGGTGTGTGTACTGTCAAGCACCTCCTCCAGGAGGTGCAGGTCGGTCGCCCGGTCCTCGACCCGGTCGGAGAAGAACCCGAGCCCGAAGTCGATGATGTGGACCGTCCCGTCGTGCAGCAGCATGTTTGACGTGGTGAGGTCGCCGTGGATGATGTCGGCACTGTGCAGCCGCGCCACCGCCGCGCCGACGTCCCTGCAGACGTCGAGGGCGTCGTCGAGACAGTCCCGCAGCGGCGTCCCGTCAACGTGCTCCACGGTGAGCGTGGTCCCTTCCACTGCCTCCACGGACGGGACGGCGACGCCGGCCTGCGCCGCCTTCGCCAGCAGCCGCGCCTCCCGGTCGGTGCGCCCCCGCCGTAGCCGGTCGTCCAGCGCACGATGCCTGTACCGTTTCTCGACACGGTCCTTGACGACGGTGTCCCCGTCCGCCCGGATGACGGCCTCAGCGCCCTTACTGATCGTCTCCATCGTCCCGGAGCCGTTGCATCCGCTGCTTCAGCTGTTTGACGAACTCCGGTTCGAACCGGCGGATGAGCGTCTCCTCCAGCTCGTGCTCCAGCTCCACGATGTGCGCGGTCCGCAGGTCCTCCAGCACCTTGCCGTCCTCGTACAGCTCCTGCACCTTGTCCGCAGCCTCCTTCGCCGCCAGCATCTTGGGGTAGAGCACGTAGTCTGC
>CAZAFX010000014.1:0-273 GCA_964484895.1 uncultured archaeon
GATCCCGGACGAGTCCGCGTTCAAGGTGTACACGCGCGGCGACGAGAGCTACGTCGGGACGCTGGACGAGGAGTTCCTCGACCGGTTGACGAAGGGGGACATCTTCGTGCTCGGCGGGTCCACGTACAGCTTCCAGTACGCGCGCGGGATGAAGGTGTACGTCGACGCCCGGCCAGACGCCTCCCCGACCGTCCCGTCGTGGTACAGCGAGATGCTGCCGCTGTCCTACGACCTCGGGCGGCGGATCGGGCAGTTCAACGGGAAGGTGGTTGA
>CAZAFX010000014.1:283-14165 GCA_964484895.1 uncultured archaeon
CCAGCTGGAGATGGGTGTGGACCGGGAGGACATCGAGGACTGGGTGCACGCCAACTACTTCGTCGACGGCAACACCGCTACCGCCATCACCGCGTACATCGACGAGCAGCACCGGTACGTGGACGCGGTCCCGACCGACGACCACATCGTCATCGAGCAGACCACCGACGAGGAGGGCAAGCTGAACATCGTCTTCCACACCATCTACGGGCGGAAGGTGAACGACGCGCTGTGCCGTATCTTCGCCCGGCTCCTCTCCCGCCGTATCGACGCCAACGTCGGCATCGTCGTCGACGACCACGGCTTCGTCCTGATGTGCCCGCGGCGGCCCATCGACCTCGACGCACTGGTCGAGGATGTCACCGACATCGACCTGCGCCGGGTGCTGCAGAAGGCGGTGCGGGACACCGAGCTGATGCAGCGGCGGTTCCGGCACGTCGCCGGCCGGGCACTGATGATCCTGCGGAACTACAAGGGGAACAAGAAAAGCGTGGGCAAGCAGCAGATGAAGAGCCACTTCCTCCTGTCCGCCTGCGAGAAGATCGACCCCGAGTTCCCCATCATCAAGGAGACCTACCGCGAGATCATGGAGGACCACATGGACATCGAACACGCCGCGGAGATCGTCGACGGCCTGCGCGACGGTGAGACGGACTACGAGATCATCGAGACCGATATCCCGTCGCCGTTCGCCCACAACCTCGTGCTGCAGGGACGGAGCGACGTCATCATGCTCGACGACAAGCAGGAACGCCTCCAGCAGCTCCACGAGCAGGTCCTCGACCGTATCGGGGAGCCGGTCCCGGGCAGCAGCTGACCGTCGCCGCTCCCCGTACCTTTTTCATCTCCCCGCCCAAGGAGTGCACGGCGGCCGGCACAGTGACAGATGATACAGCGACCTGGTTCGAGGGACAGTTCCACCGCATCTACCTTCTGCTACTGTTCGCCACCGTGACCGGCGCCGTCCTCGACGGGCACGACCACGCCATCGGCGGGCTGTCCGGTATCGTGACCGTCGGCCACGTCACGGCGTATGGCGCCATCGGCCTCATCACGGTGTCGTTCGCCGCCCTCATCGGCATCCGGGTGCGGCGCGGACAGGGCGTCTGGGAGAGCATCCCGGAGGGCTACCATATCACCGTGCTCGCCATCCCCCTGTTCTTCCTCGGTGGCGCCGCCGACATGGTCTGGCACATGGTGTTCGGCATCGAGCAGGGCGCCATCGAGGTCATGAGCCCGACGCATCTCGCCATCCTGACGTTCGGTATCGGCGTCGCCACCGGCCCGCTCCGCCGGGCGTGGTACCGGGGCGTCGACGACTCGTGGCGGAGCCAGTTCGGGATGCTGTCGACCGCCGCGTTCCTCTACTGGATCCTGTCGTACATGGTCATCCTGCTCCACCCGTACCTCCGGGCCTACCTGGCCAGCTGGGAACCGGCGAGCAGCATGTTCGCGGTCGCACAGCCCCTGGGGGTCGCCGGGCTCGTCGTCATCACCATGCTCACCGTGGCGTTCATGCTCCGGCTCACCATGCGGTTCGACCCGGTCCCGGGCGGCCTGTGCTACGTCTTCTGCCGCGGGCTGCTCGGCATGATCGCCGTCAGCGAGGACATCCACTTCGTCCCCGCCGCGCTGCTGACCGGACTCGCCATCGACGTCCTCTACCACACGCTCCGGCCCGGCATCGACCGGCCGCTACGGTTCCGGCTGTTCGCCTTCCTCGTCCCCCTCGCCTACACCATCCCGTACTTCGTCACCATCGTCCTCACCGGGTCGATCGTCGGCTCCGTCCACACCTGGTCCGGCAGCATCATCCTCTCCGGGCTCGGCGGCCTCGCCGTCACGTACCTGCTGTATCCGTCTGCCCGCCGCGGCTACGCCGATACCGGGCAGCAACAAGCCAGATGACCGCCAGCGCGAGGACCGGGGCCGACGTGGCCACGACCAGCGACATCCGGACGCGTCTCCGCAGCTGATTCCTCCTCATGCGCATGGCCGGTGTGTGCACCAGCGAGCGACGGCACCAGCAGCAGGCATAGCACCAGCACCAGTACAGGCGGCCGCATCAGGCGCATATACTCGGATGGATAGGGTGCGGATTTAAGGCTTGCGGCCACCGACCTTTTTAAATGCTCGCGGGTTTGAGGGGCGGTATGGGCCGGACCGCCCAGAACATCCTGTCGGAGGAACTGCTGTGGGCGCAGGACCGCATCCTCCACGAGGCCGTCCAGGAGCTGTCGGACAACCTCGACAGCTTCCCTGTGTTCGGGTTCGGGTTCTCGTTCATGAAGCGGTCCGCGGAGAAGGTCATCATGCGGCGGGTGCGGGAGGATGTCGTCCCCGACATGATGGACCACCTGCGCGTCAACCTGGCCTACATCGAGGCCCGCCAGTCCGGTGACGACCCTGCCGCGGTAAAGGATGCATTCAGGGACGACCTTCTCGATGGAGACCCGTTATGGGATGCGCTCAATGGAGTCAAACCCGAAAGAAAGGATAACATACGTGCCGACATCCTGGACCGGAAGCTGGCCGTGCTGGACCAGGCCAGTGCATGGGTGGCGGTCGCCGACGGCCAGGAGTTCGACTCCTTCACCGGCATCATGGCCGTCAACGACATCGACAGGGACGACGTGCTCGACATGGTGCGCGAGGTGTTCTTCTACGTGGACATGATGGAGCAGCACCGGGACTGCATCGACCCGGCCACGTACAGCACCGTCCTGGAGCACGACGAGGTGAAGGACTGGTTCCTCGACCACCTCCTGACCGGGCTGAAACGGGGGCGGGACGCGGTCGTCAACGGGTTCGACCGCCGGATCACCAGGCCGGACGAGACGAAGGAATGGCGGCTGCTCGATGAGCCGTCGCAGCAGTTGCCCGGCGCCGAACGCAGTTAAAGCTTGGTCGCCGCCATCACGGTATGACCGGCGACGTGCTCACGCTCGACGAGCTACGGCGGGCACAGAGCCGCGAGCGTGACGCAGACACGTTGCAGGAACTGGACGATACCTTCTTCGACCGCGCCCGCAACTACCTCGAGATGAAGGCGGCGCCGGACTCCCACCTCGAGAACCAGGAGTACCGGCAGGCGAAGCGCATCCTCGAGGACATCATCAACATGCGGCAGCGGAAGATCGTGAAGCTCGCCTTCCTCTCCGTCAAGTCCAACATCCAGGTCGAACACCTCCTCGACCACGAGGCCTCCCTGTTCCAGCAGGTGGAGGACGCCGTCAGCCGGCATCGCAGCGACATCCACGGCACCCTGTTCGACGACGGCACCGCCGACGAGCAGCGCGCACAGCCCGGCGACACTGTCCAGGACGCCAACCAAGACGACAGCAGCGACCAGTACACCGACGCCTCCGGGGACGCTGGTCAGGTGATGGAGGATACCGCGGGCCAATCGGGAGGTGCCGACACTACAGAATCGACGCCATCAGCACCCGCAGCGGACGACAGCCCGGCCCCGGCAGAAGACAGCACCGGCGCGGACTCGGACACAGCGGAGGACGGCGCCGCTGATGGCGATGCCGAGGCTGACGACGGAGCGGACAACGCGGAAGAAGAGCCGGAAGACAGCGACGAGGCGGATAGCACCAACGATGAGAACGGGGCGGTAACGGTCACCATCACCGAGGCGGTCTCAGCCTTCATGGGCGTCGACCTCGAGGCGTACGGCCCGTTCGAGGCCGGCGACGAGGCCACACTCCCCGCCAAGAACGCCGACGTGCTCGTGGAGCAAGGGAAAGCCGAGCGACCCGGCTGACCGCTACAGCCCACGTTCAGCGCGTGTCAGCCGCTCGCAGCCATCCGCTGTCACCGCCACGAGATCCTCCACCCGGACACCGAACCGGTCCGACAGGTAGATGCCAGGCTCAACGCTGAACACCATCCCCGCCTCCAGCACCGTGTCGTCGTCCGGGCCGATGTACGGCGCCTCGTGCGTCTCCAGCCCGATACCGTGGCCGGTTCGGTGAACGAACGCGTCACCGTAGCCCGCGTCCACGATGACCTCGCGTGCCGCCGCGTCGACCGCGTGCGCCGCACCGCCAGGAGCGACCGCATCGATGGCCGCCCGCTGCGCCCTCCGGATCACGTCGTATACCTCCCTGAACGCATCTGGCGGCGCGGCGTCGCCGGCGACCACCATCCGCGTCATGTCGCTCCGGTAGCCGTCCACGACGCAACCGAGGTCGACCACGATCGGGTCACCGTCCGCGATGACGCGGTCGCCGTGCCGGTGGTGCGGCTTCGCCCCGTTCGGCCCGCTCCCGACGATCGGGTCGAACGCCACGTCGTCACCACCGTACTCGTCGAACGCATCCCGGATGCGGGCCGCGACCGCGTCCTCCGTCTCCCCTGCCAGCGTCCAGTCACGCACCGCGGCCACCACCCTGTCAGCGACGCTGCAGGCGTGGCCGATGGCGTCAAGCTCCGTGTCGTCCTTCACCGCCCGCACCGCGTCCATGACTGTCGAGGCAAGGCCGCAGGACGCGTCCGGGACGGCATCCTGCAGCGCAAGGACGAACGACGCGCGCATAGCGTCGTCCACCAGCAGCCGGTCGCGGCCGCCCAGCGCGTTGTCGATGACCTCCCAAGGGTCACCGCCGACCGGCCACGTCTCCACCGCGCCGACACCGGTATCGCGGACCTGCTCCTCGTACAGCGCCGGTACCAGGAACCGCACGTCGTCGGGCGTGACGGTGAGGAGGACCGGACGCTCCATCTGCGGCTCGTCGAACCCGGTCAGGTACCGGACGGTGGCCCCGGGGGAGAGGACGAGCGCCTCGCCCCCGGAGAGCGCGGCCTGCACGCGGCCGACGCGGTCGGGGTGCATGCCGCACCGTGGACGGTGCCGGTTATTATGCCTGTCGGCACCGTCCCGCTTTTAAAGCTTGGCGGCGACGGGAACACAGGGGCGTGACGCCCTGCTAACGTGATTCCCATGGTGACGCTGCCGAAGACGATTAAGCGGTACTGCCCGCACTGTGACAGCCACACGGAGCAGCGGGTGAAGGAGGATTCGAAGGGTCGCGCCTCCGCGATGTCGAAGAAGCACCGGAAGCGGCAGCGGAAAATCGAGAAGGGGTACGGGTCGTTCCCGTACGAGGACCCGTCCCACCGGGCCCGCGGCCGGAAGAACCCGACCAGCGAGAAGAAGGACCTGAAGCTGGAATGTACGGAATGCGGGAAGGCCCACAAGCCGTCGAAACCGATCAGGGCCGCGAAGTTCGAGATCGAGGGATAAGCATGACAGGAACGTTCGTGACCGTCGAGTGCCGCGAATGCGGGAACGAGCAGATTGTGTTCGATCGGCCCGCCGCGGACGTGGAGTGCCTCGTCTGCGACGAGGTCATCGCCGCGTCGGCCGGCGGACGGGCCGTGTTCCGCGCAGATGTCGTGGACGAGGTCGCGTAACCACAGAGGTTCTATCACGATGAAGCTGTACAAGGACGCACCGGAGGAAGGAGAACTGGTGGTCGTCGAGGTCGACGACATCCACGAGCACTCCGCATCGGTCCACATCGAGGGCTACGACCTGACCGGGCTCATCCACATCTCGGAGGTCTCCCGGTCATGGGTGCGCGATATCAGCCAGCACCTCGACGAGGGCGAGAAGACCGTGGCGCAGGTCGTCGAGGTCGACGACGGCACGTACAACCTCTCGCTGAAGCGGGTGAACGACAACCAGAAGCGGGAGAAGATGGACGAGTGGCGGAAGGAGCAGAAGGCAGACAAGTTCCTACAGAAGGTCGCCGACCGGCTTGACGTGGACCGGGACGACCTGTACGAAGCCGTCGCGTTCCCGTTCCAGAAGGAGTATGGCTCCGCCTTCGAGGGGTTCGAGCGCGCCGCCATGGACGACGTTGACTTCGACGCCCTCGGCATCGACGACGACACCGCCGAGGCCATCGCGGATGTCGCGTCGGACAACATCAGCCTGAAGCGCGTCGAACTGGAGGGTGAGCTCGAACTGACCGTGCCGGGCGACGCTGGCATCGACGCCATCCGCGAGGCGCTGCAGGTGGACGAGCACGTCGAGGTCGCGTACCGGTCAGCCCCGGAGTATGCCATCACCGTCTGGGGCCGGAACCAGGAGGACGCCAAGGAGCGGATGGAGGATGCGGTCGACCGGATCCGCGGCCGCATCGAGGACGCCGGCGGCGCGTTCACGTTCACCAAGAAGTGACGAGCCGGACAGACGGTCGCAGCTATTTAACCGTCGTCCCCGCAGACAACGGGCGTACCGGGCTGGCGGCCTCGCATCCGGGCGGCAGCGAGATGGACCGTCAGGTCGGAGCGTGCGTCATACGATGGGAAAGGTTAAAAAGTGCGCCGAGTGCAGTACGTACACGCTCGAGGACCGGTGCCCGCGGTGCGACGCGGAGACCAGCGATCCCGAGCCGCCCGCGTTCTCCATGCCGGACCGGTACGGCGACTACCGGCGGGAGACCAAGCGGCGGATGCAAGCGGAGGAACACAGCGATGCCTGACGGACACCACGATACCAACGTCATCTGGGAGGAGGATGTCGACCTTGATAACCCCATCTTCGTCGAGGGCCTGACCGGGATCGGCCACATCGGCCGGACCGCGGTGCACTACCTCATCGACCAGCTGGAAGTGGAAAAGTTCGCGGAGATTATCTCCCACCACTTCCCGCACTGGGCCATCGTGGACGACGACAAGGTGCTCGATATCCTGAAGAACGAACTGTACTGCCTGAAGCGCGACGACGGCCGGGACATCATCTTCCTCATCGGCGACGCACAGGCCATCGACCCGATGGGCCACTACGAGGTCGTCCACCAGATCCTCGACGTCCTGCAGGACTACGACTGCCGCGACATCATCACCATCGGCGGCTACGGGACCGGTGAGGTCGTCGACGACCCGGACATCTTCGGCGTCGTCAGCCACGAGGAGCTGAAGGACGAGTACACGGAGTACGGCGTGTCGTTCGACCACTCCGTCGGCCAGATCATCGGCGCGACCGGCCTCCTGCTCGGCATCGGGAAGCGGTTCGACATGGAGGGCATCGCCCTGCTCGGGGAGACGCCCGGCTTCCTGCTGTCCGACCCCAAGGCCACGGAGGAGGTGCTCAAGGTGCTGGAGCAGGTGCTGGATGTCGACCTCGACTACGACAACCTAGATGAGAAGGTCGAGGAAGTGGAGGAGGTCATGAAGCGCATCCAGGAGCTCCAGCAGCAGGCCCAGCAGGAGAGCAAGGGCGGCGAGGGCGAGGGCGGTCAGGAGCTCGGCTACATCGGATGACGCTCACGCTCCCTGGGCAATTAGTCGATATATCCGAGTTCCTCCAATCGTTCTTCAACTGCTGCGGAATATTCTTGGTCGTGTGACTGTGGGACCGGTGTGCGATTAACGCGTGCAGAAAGTGATTCAGAGAGCTGTGCAGCGACTGCGGGGAACCGGTTGACAAGATTACGCCGCTCGACGGAGCCACCGGAGATATTGAACAGTTCACGGACGGTGATATTGTTGAGAGCGACCGTCCCCTCCTCCGTTATGGTGAGGTTCTTCTGACCGCTGATGAGCTTCCAATCCTCCGTGATAATCGCTGCCTTCCACGTTTGTTGCTGCGCGATAACAGGCGCCCGTCGCTTACCCACGGCGACATCTAGGAGATCCTTCCGACCCGGGAGGGGCGCTCCTGTGAACTGCATGATAGTGGGAAGAATATCGCGGTGCCCCACCGGCTGCTGTACCACTGAGCCAGCATAGGTGTTATCCGGGAACTTGACGACGAGCGGAACGCGTATCACCGGCTCATGGAGCGAGTGTCCATGACCGATGATATCGTGGTCCATGAGATCTTCACCGTGATCCGCTGTCACAACGATAAGAGCGTCCTCGTAGGCGTTCCGGTGCTTGAGCGCACTTATGAGGCGGCCGAATGCCGCATCCGCATATCGGAGATATTCATCGTATCGGCCCCGAATATACCGGATCTGGGCGCTAGTAAGATTCAGTTGAGCGAACTCGCGCGCCACCTGGTCCGCTGATATATTGCTTGATTCCTCTATAAACCGGCCCGAAAAATGCTGAGGCGGGTCATATCCCTGATGGGGTGGGAAGAGATGTACCCATAGAAACGTTGGCCTATCAGCGGCGTCAAACGCACGTATTGCCTGTCGAATCTGACGGGTACCGCTGCCGGTGAAATCCTGATACACCTGAAAACCCTGATCGGTATTCATCCATGGTTCGGTGAACGGCGAATTTACAACTGCTCGCGTATCATACCCCCGGTCACGGAGGCGCTCCGCAAGGGTGACCGGATGCTCGCTCATATTATACCACCCGTTGAACACCCCCGCGTTTTCGGGAATCCTGCCCGTTAAGAGAGACGGCACCGAGATAAACGTCGCAGGGCCGTGGGCATAGGCCCGGTCGTACCGGACTCCATCTGCGGCCACACTGCAGAGTTGCGGGGTCGTGTTCCGCCGGTAATCAAAGCAGGGACCGGCGTGATCCGCTCGCGTGGACTCAAGCGTGACCAAGATGACATCAGGCCGCTCCCCGGCCCCGGTCACCCCTACGCCTACCGCTCCCAGGACGAGGGATAGCACGAATAAATATATATACGAACGAACAACCATATGTTCATCTGGGTGCTGTACTTTTTAAGATATAACAGGTCAGCACTCGCGAGCCTCTCAGCAAAGCGCCTCCCATAATCCTCGAGACGGACGGTGCCTCTTTTAAATCTTGTCAGCTATTTACTTTGACACTCTATGTCTGCCGACTATACCCGGTTCGAGCGCGCCCGCATCATCGGCGCCCGGGCGCTGCAGCTTTCTGAGGGCGCGCCGGCCCTGCTCGAGACGGAAACCGACGACCCGATCGACACCGCCCGCGCCGAGCTGGATGCGGGCGTGGTCCCGATCGGCGTCCGCCGCAGCTGAGGCAGATGCGCGTCGAATCCCTGCGGTTCCGCACCATCTACAACAGCCGCGTCAGGCCGACCGTGGAGGCGGTCGTCAACGGCGCACGGGCCGCAGCACCGAGCGGTGCGTCGACCGGCACGCACGAGGCACACTGTTTCGTCCCCGACGACCTTGCCGGCGTGGAGGACGCGGTACGGGACGCTGTCGTCGGCAAGGACCTGGACCAGGACGGGTTCGACGCCGCCCTGCGGGATGTCGACGGGACGGACACCTTCGCCGAGATCGGGGCGGCGAGCATCGCCGCATCGTTCGCGTTCACCCGCGCCGCGGGCATCGACCACGGCGAGACGTTCCCCTACCCGGCCGGCAACCTCGTCGGCGGTGGCGCGCACGGAGGGAACACCGCCATCCAGGAGTTCCTCGTCATCCCGGCGGCCGCCGACAGCATCCCGGCGGCGATGGAGACGCTGGCCGCAATATACGATGACTTCCGCGACCGGTACACGCGGCGGATCAGCGGCGTGAACGACGAGGGCGCGTACGTGACCGGGATGGATGACGAGGCGACGCTCGAGGCCGTGACGGCCGTGGCCGAGGACCACGGCGCCGCCGTCGGGCTGGACGTGGCCGCGTCCGAGTTCTACTCCGAGGGCGGCTACACGTACGAGGCGCTGGGGCGGGAGTTCGCCCCCGACCAGCAGCTCAAGTTCCTCACCGATATCGTCGACCGGTTCGACCTGGTGTACGTGGAGGACCCGTTCGACGAGGAGGACTTCGAGCGGACCGCGCAGCTGACGGACGCGGTGCACGACACGCTAGTGGTGGGTGACGACCTGTTCGTCACGCAGCGGGAGCGGCTGCAGCACGGCATCGACATCGGTGCCGGGAACAGCCTGATCGTCAAGCCGAACCAGGTCGGCACGGTCAGCGCGGCGCGGGAGACGACGGAGACCGCCCAGGAGGCAGGGTACGCGCCCGTCATCTCCCACCGGAGCGGGGAGACCTGCGACGCGACCATCGCCGACCTCGCGACGGCCTGGGAGGTGCCGCTGCTGAAGTCTGGCATCTCCGGCATCCGGACCGCGAAGAACAACCAGCTCCTGCGGCTGTGGGACGCGGCCGACGACCCCGCGATGGCGGCGCTGCCCTGGTGACACGGCACGCGGTCGTACATCAGTCCTGTGTATATCCGGTGCCTGTGATGTATCGATACTGCGTCTATCCTGCAGCGTCCGGGCAGAGCGGCTGCGCTGGCAGGGTTTATTAAAGTTGTTGTTGCAGTGTGGTGCAGCGATGGCAGAGGACATGCTCATCGACAAGGAGGAATACCTCGAGGCCGGGGTGAACGTCGGGAGCCGCCGGCACGTGGATGATATGGAGCGGTTCGTGTTCCGGGTGAAGAAGAACAACCTGGCGATCATCGACCTAGACCAGACTGATGACCGCATCCGGCGGGCGGCGTCGCTGCTATCGGAGTACGACCCGGAGGACGTGCTGGTGGTCTGCCGGAAGCCGCTCGGGCACCAGGCCGTGGTGTCGTTCGCCGAGGCGACCGGGACGCAGCGGATCTTCGGCCGGTTCATGCCGGGGACGCTGACCAACCCGCGGTCCGACGACTTCGTCGAGCCCGAGGTGCTGGTGGTGACGGACCCGGAGGAGGACCGTCCCGCCGTCATCGAGGCCGTGGACGCGAACATCCCGGTGATCGCGCTCGCCGACACGGCGAACTCGCTGGAGTATATCGACCTGGCGGTGCCGGCGAACAACAAGGGCGAGCAGTCGGTGGCGCTGCTGTACTATCTGCTTGCGCGCGAACTGCTGAAGGCGCGCGGCGAACTGGACGATGAGGACGATTTCGGATATACGATAGACGACTTTGCAGCTGAGGGCGAGGAAGACGATTCTGACGAGACGTGAACTGCACTGTTCTGACGAGACTGGAGACTGACGAGAGGTGTTGATGATGAAGATTCATACGATTGGCGGGTACGAGAAAGTAGGGAAAAACATGACAGCCGTAGAGAGCGATGGCGAGATAGTGATCCTCGACATGGGGGCGGACATGGAGACCGTGATCGAGGAGGACAAGGAGCTTGAGGAACTGTCCACGCCGGAGGCCATCGAGATGGGCGCGGCGCCGGACGACTCCACCATCAAGGAGCAGCACCGGAACGACGTCGAGGGTATCGTGATCAGCCACGGCCACCTCGACCACTGCCTGGCGCTGCCCAAGCTGGCGAACACGTACAACTGTCCCATCTACGCGACGCCGTTCACCGCGAAGGTGGTCCAGCGGCTGATTGACCAGGACCAGAAGACCGTGAACAACCCTGTCGAGGTCGTAGAGATCGGGGAGACCGTGCAGCTGTCCGACAGCATCGAGCTGGAGTTCGTGAACATCACCCACAGCATCCCGCACACGCCGCTGACCGTGCTGCACACACCGGACGGGCCGGTCGTGTACAGCCTTGACTTCAAGCTGGACGAGGAGCCGACGATGGGCGAGAAGCCGGACTACGACCGCATCCGCGAGCTCGGTGAAGAAGGAGTGACCGCGTACATCGCGGACTCCACCCGCACCGACGAGGAGGGCCGGACGAAGTCCGAGCAGGAGACGAAGATCGAGCTGAAGAACATCCTCAACAAGGCGTACGCCGACAACGAGGGGGTCATCGTCTCCACGTTCTCCTCCCACGTCGCCCGGCTGAACAACATCCTGGACGCGAACGATGGGCGGCGGAAGGTCGCGCTCGTCGGCCGGTCGCTGAAGGAGTACAGCCAGTCGGCGGAGGAGCTCGGCATGGTCGACCTGTCCGACATCAAGGTGGTCAGCTACCGGGACGAGGTCGAGGAGTTCCTCCGGCAGGCATCCCACGAGAAGGGCGAATGGCTCATCGTCTGCACCGGCCACCAGGGCGAGCCGAACGCCGCCCTGACCCGCATCGTGGACGGGGAGTACAACTACGACATCACCGAGCACGACCGCGTCATCTTCGCCTCCAGCACCATCCCGGTGCCGGTCAACGAGGCGAACCGGTACAAGGTGGAGCGGTCCCTCCGGGAGCGGGGGGCGCGCGTCGAGGTCAACGTCCACAGCCACGGCCACGGAATGCGCGAGGACCAGCGGGACATGATGCGGATGCTGGAGCCGGACCACATCATCCCGGCCCACGGCGGCACGGAGAAGCTCGCCGCCTGCGCATCCCTCGCCATCGCCGAGGGCTACGAGCTCGAGGAGACCGTCCACCTGTCCCAGAACGGGCGGACGCTGGAGATTGTATGAGCGCGCGTTCGTTCGGCCCGGGCCAACGCCCGCCATTTTTAAACAATTCCTGTGTATGCAGGTAACATGCGACTCAGCGTCGGCATCGCCATGCTGGCCACGGTTATCGCGCTGGCCGGGTGCACCGGACAGCAGACGGAAGCCGACACACTCGACAGGTGGGACGCCAAGGCAGCGCTGGTAGCTGAATACGATCCAGGGTCATGCACCGGGATGCCTACCTACGTGCGCGAGGAGACTATCAACGAGACAATCGCGCGTCACCCTGACCTCGTCAGCTTCCTGCAGCGACAGTATAGCTACAACACCAGCAGTCGTAGCGGCCGAAGAGACCTATATGACCATATCCAACAGTTCGGACAGATAAACTTGGACCGATCCGATCGGGGGTTCGATTACCGGGTTGATGATGGACGGTGTTGCGTAATCAGAACGTACTGGGGCCAAATCGTGCAGAAGGACGGACTCACAATCGATGAGACCCGGAACACGACTGAACGTGTGCCGTGCTGACCCTTTCCAGCAGTAATATACCGTAGACGGCAGTTATCCTGCTATTCATCCCGCATAATCCGGTGGCGCTCCAAGGGCGCGACGACAGGATGAGATCTGTCGAACGGTCTTAAAGCTGTCGCGAGAAGAAGCCGGCATGGCCGACGACCTCCGTGACGTGGCACGGAAGTACGCGCTGGAGAACGCCGTCGAGTACGGCGCGGCCGACCCGGACGCGGTCATGGGCCGGGTGTTCGCCGAGGCAGATGTCGACGACCCGGATGCGGTGCGCGACGCGGTGCAGGATGCGTGCGAGGCCGTCAACGCGATGGACGCCGCCGCACAGGAGGCGGCGCTGGACGACTACCAGTTCACCGACGCGGACGAGGAGGACGATCCGCTGCCCGACCTGGCCGGCGCGGCGGACGGCGAGGTCGTGGTCCGGTTCGCCCCGAACCCGAACGGCCCGCCCACGCTCGGGTCGTCGCGCGGCATGGTCATCAACGGGGCCCTGGCAGAGAAGTACGACGGCACCCTCATCCTCCGGTTCGACGACACCGACCCGCGGACGAAGCGGCCGCTGCCGGAGGCGTACGACTGGTACCAGGAGGACTACGCGTGGCTGGGCTACGAGCCGGACCGCGTCGTGTACAGCTCGAAGCAGTTCGACACGTACCACCGGTACGCCGAGCAGCTGCTGGAGCAGGGCGACGCCTACATCTGCGAGTGCAGCCAGGACGAGGGGCAGCGGCACCGGGAGGAGGGCACCGCCTGCCCGCACCGCGACCGGGCGCCAGCCGACAACCTCGAGCTGTGGCAGGGCATGCAGGACGGCAGCGTGGCGGAAGGTGACGCGACGCTCAAGATCAAGACCGATATGCAGCACAAGAACCCGGCCATCCGGGACTGGGTGGCGTTCCGCATCATCGACGCCCCCGACCACCCCATCACCGGTGACACGTACCGGGTGTGGCCGCTGCTGGATTTCGCCGGCGCCATCGAGGACCACGAGCAGGGCACCACCCACATCGTCCGCGGCAAGGACCTCCGCGCCTCCACCAAGCGGCAGCAGTATATCTACGACGCGCTCGGCTGGGACTACCCCGAGGTCCGGTACTGGGGCCGCGTCGACATCAGCGGCTTCGACGCGCCCATGTCCACCTCCAGCCTCGCCGCGATGATTGATGACGGCGAG
>CAZAFX010000014.1:14175-14966 GCA_964484895.1 uncultured archaeon
GGGACGATGTCCGGGCACCGACCGTGCGGGCGCTGCGGCGGCGCGGGTTCACCGCCGAGGCCATCCGCGACTTCTGGCTGGAGATGGGGGTCTCGGAGACCGACGCGGAGGCCAGCATGGAGACGCTCGTCACCTGCAACCGGCGCGTCATCGACGCGGCCGTGGACCGGTACTTCTTCGTCCAGGACCCCGTCCCGCTCACCATCACGGGCGTGGACGACGCACTGGCGGCGGCCATCCCCAACCACCCGGAGGAGGACCGCGGAACCCGGGACTACACGCTGGACACGGAAAGCGGCGCCGTGACGGTGCTCGCCGCCCGCAGCGATATCATGGACGCGGACGGCTTCCTCCGGCTGAAAGACCTGTGCAACGTGGACGACCTGTCGCTCGACGGCGATACCGCGACCGGGACCTTCGCCGGGACCGGGCACGAGCCCGCCGTGGAGCGCGGTGCCCCCATCGTCCAGTGGGTGCCCCCCGGCGCCGCGGCTGACTGCACCGTGACGATGCCCGACGGCGACACGGTGGCGGGCGTGGTGGAGGAGACCGTGCCCGGAGAGACCGTCCAGTTCGTCCGGTTCGGCTTCGTGCGCGTGGAGGACGCGACCGGCCCGGTCCAGGCTGTCTACACGCACGGCTGACGCCGCCGGCCTACAGATATAAAAGGGACGAACGGGACTGGGAGGGTATGGGCGTGTTCGACTTTCTGGGCGGCAAGGACGACGAGGAGAAGGAGGAGATGCGGAGCAACATCGAGAAGATCCGTGAGAAGGTGCAGGCACAGGACC
>CAZAFX010000015.1:0-14453 GCA_964484895.1 uncultured archaeon
GGTTCATCGAACTGCTGTGGTTCCGGGGCAGCCGGCTGCTGCGGCTGTTGCTGGAACTGGTCGCCGGAGGGCTGTGAGGCGCCCTGCATCCCGCCGCCCTGGTCCATGGGGGGAGCATCGTCGAACTGGTCGAACTCGTCGTCGAATCCGGTACCTCCGCCGCCCTCGTAGCCGCCTTCGTCGTACTCGTCGTATCCGCCGCCGGGTCCGCCCTGCTGGCCGCGTGGTCGGTCCGACATCTGGCTGGCGGACGCCCGGACGGCGTCGTTGATCGCCTGCGTGATCTCGCCGTGGGTATAGCCCTGGTCCCGTAGCTGGTCCCGAATCTCCTCCTCAGAGTATCCCTGGTCGGAGAGTTGCTGCACGCGGTCGATGGGCACGTCCCGTGGGCCGCCGGACTGGCGCTGTTGCTGGTCGTCCTCATCGTCGTCGCCGCGCAGCCGGCCGAGGAACTTGAACTTCACGGTTCACCCCTCCGCGCCGTCAGCTTCTCCTCGACGATATCCTCGACCTCGCTCTTGGTGACGAACGAGCTCGTGACCGGGTCCATCAGGTCCATGTACTCCTGCAGTTCGTTGAACTCACGGCGGGTCACCAGCTTCCGGGTCTCGCGCTGCAGGCTGTGTACTTCGGCTGACAGGTTGTCCACCTTCTCCTCAAGCTGTTCGAGGCCCTCCTGTATCCGGTCCTCGTTGGTGCTGATCTTGTTCTTCTGCTGGTTGATTTCGTCCTCGATATTCTTGACCTGCTCCTGGAGGTTCCGGCTGGTCTCCTCCAGCTGCCGGATGCGCCGCGCGTTGTTGTTCAGCCGGCCGACCATGTCCTGCTGTCCCTGCGGCGCCATGGAATCCGTTTACCCGACGCCCATTATATAAGTTGCCGCGTCAGGGCACGTGCTCCGCCTGCACGGACACGGTCCCGTCCGCGTCCTTCCGCACAGTCAGGTCGAAGTCGAACGCGCCATCCTGCCGCCCGAGCGTATACATGTCCGATCCAGGGGCAGGAGTCCCGATATACGTCATGTTGACGGTGCATGCATGCTCCTGGCAGCCGTAATGGCTGTTCCCGAAGGTCAGGCACACCTGTTTCCCGGTGGCGAAGGCGGCGTCGGTGATGAGGGCCGGGACCCTGTCGGGGGGTTCGCCCCGACTGTCCGCGGCGAAGATGGCGCGGACGCCACAGCCCAGACTGACGGTCCGGGTCGTCCGGGTGCCGGGTGCCTGCCGGCAGGCGAACTCGATGTCGCTGTTCAGGCCGTTGAACTGGTCGACCGCGTTCTGCCGGGAGACCTGGCAGGCGGTTGTACTGAGGTTGATGTACGCCATGGCGAGCGTGATGCCAGCGAGGAGGAGGCCGCCGGTAATCCAGATCCAGATGGAGACTGTAATCCCCTTCAGCTCCGTGGACATATCCGCACCCCGTTCCCCGTCGTCTCGATCATCACGTCCGTCGTTTCCGGGAACAGTACGTCCTGCCGGTCGGCGCCGACAGTCACGCCCTCGAACCGCGGATTCTGGTCGCAGTCGGCGCGGTACCGGATGCGCGGCGTTCCATCAGTCGTGATACCGAACCGCGTCGCAAACCGGCGCAGCGCCTCGTCGGTCAGCGTGAACCCGAGCGTGACGTTGTTCCGGCCGTCCCCGCAGTTATCGATGTAGCGGCCGTAGACGATACGGTGGAGATCAGTGCGGGAGACCGTATCCCCGGTCGCGTAGTCGCCGCACACCGGGTAGTCGGACTGCTGCACCTGCTGGGCGACCGACGGCAGCCGGTCCCCGCCGCCGAGGTTCTGGATCATGAACAGCGCCCCGATCGCGACCCCGATGACGAGCAGGAGGAACCCGGCGACGTAGTCGAACGAGAGCTGGCCGTGCATCACTTGGTCACCACGATACTGTCCTCGCCGAGGCTGTACCCGACCTCGATGACGGCGGAGTCATACGTTGCCGCCCCGAACTGCGTCCGGTCGGCGACATCGGCCGGCAGCTGGTTCCGGATGCTGGACGCGGCGATCCCGCTGAACGCGTCCCCGGACGTCCGCCGGGCCACGAAGCAGGTGAAGCTCTCCTGTCCGCGCGACAGCGACGCGTCGTGGCACAGCTGGATGAGGTTCGCGACCTCCGCCGGGCTGTCACCGATTTCCACCACCTGCGGGTACTTCTCGTCGTCGTTCCCGGGCGGGCCGAGCGGTGAGTCCGGCACCATCTGGAGGATAACGCCGACACCGACCCCGACCGTGACGAGGACGATGACGAACTTGCCGACGTAGTCGAGCGACAGCGCCATCTACCGCACCTCTATCCGCTCCGTCCCCGACACGTTCCCGTACCGGATGATGATATAGTCACCGCGCTCCACGGCACCGTCGAAGTATACCTGGTCAGCCGTCCCGCAGGCCGGGTCGACATCGGTGTTCCCGATCTGGTCGCACAGCCCGTTCGCCGTGAGCGTGTCCGTCACGTCCTGTTCGTTGACAGGACTCTCCAGGTTCTGTACGTTCCACCCGGCACAGAGGTGCGTCTGTCCGTCGCGGTAGCCGCCGTACTGCTGCCAGCAGTCGATGATAGCGCCGGTCAGCTCGGTGGCGAACCGGTCGTGGTCCCGAATCTCCACCGCCCGCGCATCAGTGTCCGACCCGCCGCCGCAGCGCTCCGGGGGCGGCCCACCCTGCCCCGGGATGACGAACGAGACACTCGTGTAGACGCTGCAGAACAGGCCGCCACCCATCATATTGTTCCCCATGGCCAGCAGCACGCTGACCCCGATGAGCGCGAGCACCACACCACCTACCATCTGCAGACTGATACCGGTCCGCACCATGTACGCGGATGCGTCCGACCGCCATTTAACAGTTTCGCGCCTCACCCTGGCTGGATGGACAAATAGCCCACGACGCCCGCCAGCAGCAGGACGATGCCCACCGCCAGCCAGATGTGCGGAAGTCCGCCGCCGTCGCTCTCACCGTCACCGTTGGCGGTGTCGTTGTTGGGAGTGTCTGGGGCATCACAGTCCTGCGGACAGGTGGTGGCGTTCTCCAGCTCAAAGTTGCACACACCGTCCCCACACGTGCAGTCCCGGTCAGCGGTGCGGCGGGCGCAGAACGATTTACACGTCTCGTCCCCATGCATACAGACGGCGCTGGTGATATCGGCATCGGTCAGCCGGTAGCGTCGTGTCCCCTGCCGGTAGATGCTGACGGTGATGTCAGACCGGTTGACCGGTATCTCCACGAACTCGGTGGTCTGGTTGTTAACGATGTATTCGCCGCGGCGGGAGGCGAACTGGACGAACGTGAGGTTCGTGCTGTACTCGTAGTAGGATGTGCCGTCTGTGTCAGCGGTGATACGGAGATCAGGATGTTCCGCTGTACTCTGGACCGGGCTCTCGATGGTCCGCAGCTGCATATCGCCGATGCTGGTCGTCCCGTTCCGGAATGCGGTGACCGGGAGGAGGAGGTAGTCCGTCTGGGCCGCGGCGATGGGGGACATCATGAGGATGACGGTGGCGAGGAGCGCTGTGCGGTGGTTCATCGGCAGGCGTCAAGGATATCCTGGGTCTGCGGGTGCGTTTCGAGGTGACTGTCCTCCTCTGGCATGAACTTCTGGTTGTCTTGGTAGTTCATAATATCTTCGTCATCGGCGGGGTCGTTGTTCGGGCAGTACGACGAGGTGCAGCTTTCACAGATCCCCCAGGTCGGGTCGGGATAGCCGGCGGAACGGCAGTCACCGCCGTCCTGGGTCGGGTCGCACGGCTTGACCGACAGGGGCGGCGACCAGGAACTGTCACTCTTCCCGTGGCAGAATCCGAAGTCGTGGCCGGTTTCGTGTGTCGGGGTCGCACCGCCCTCGAAGCTGGCGGTGCCGGCGATGGCCCCGCCACGGGTGCTTCCTGTCATGCTTGTGAACAGCTGGGCGTTCCCGGCGCAGCCCCCGCCGCCTCCCTTGTCCAGCGCCTCGGCCTTGTGCCAGTCCGTGTCCGGGTAGTGGTTCATCGCACACTGGATGACGGCGGAGGCGCAGGCGGTACTGCAGTAGTCGGTGCAGGCGCTGCCGATGTTGTTGGAGCAGGACTCGTTGATGGCGAGGAACTTGACAGTCTGCGCGGGATCGTTACAGGTGCGGAACGTGCTCTCCTGCTCCCAGAACGCCTCGAACCGCTGCACATAGTCGAAGTACAGTGACTCGTCCGCGGGGAAGTCGAACCCACGGGGGACGACGACAACCCGGAACTCCGGGTTCGCCCCGCACTGGCTGCCGGTCCACTGCTGCCCTGGCGGACAGCACCGTGGCTGATCGCTGCCGGCATCATCGGTCGGCTCCTGGCACTGCAGTCCGGAGCCGCACTCGAAGTCGAAGTCACAGCGCTCCTCCTCCCCCTGCACGCCGACACGGTCACTCACCACACAGCCGGGGGTCACGGTGTCGCCGCTTCCGCCGATGTACGGTGACGGGCTGTAGTCTGGCTGGCACACGTCAGAGGCGGACGCGTCCGCGGCATCGCCAGGACAGCTGCACTCCCCTGGACAGGTCTCTCCTCGCGACGGCTGGCAGTCGGAGGCACTGCAGACACCGTCGAAGCACTGCAGCCCGTCCTGGCACTGGTAGTCGGCGCTGCAGGACTCGCCAGCCCCGAGCAGCGTCGTCAGATCGCCGCTGACACAGCCGAACCGGTCCGCATCAGGCGAACCCGGCGCGCAGACCTGGTCCGGCCGGCAGGTGCAGGCAGAGGCGGTGCAGTCGTCGCCGGTCCCGGGGTCGCAGACAGTGCTGCGGCCGATGACGATCTCCGGTGCGTCCGGGTCGTACGTCACCGTGACGACGGTCTGTGTCCCGGCATTGACAGCGTCCATTGAGAACCGGTCGGCGGGGAGTTCCTCTAGGAACGGCGTGATATCGGCCGCGGTGACGGTGGCATCAGGCTGGACGCGCACGGTGAAGCAGTCGATGACGGCTGCGCTCCCGCCGTGGCCGCCCTCAGACCAGCAGCGGTCGGCGCGGTCGGCGAGCGTCCGGGCGACGGTTTCGGTGTCGCCGGCGACGAACCCCTTCCGCTCCTGCGGCAGCCGGATGTCGCCGATGAAGATGCCGGCAGACGCCAGCAGCACGCCGACGAACGCGATCACCCCGAGCACGTAGATGTAGCTCGGGACGACGCCCTCGCCGTGCCTCACTGGACCTCCACCCGGCTTACAAGCAGGTATAACAGGAAGGCGGCGATGAGACCGCCGAACAGGTACGGCAGCAGCCCGACAACATCGATTCCGCTATCGCCGTCTGGTGCAGGCTCCTCATCCGTGCCGTCACCGGGCCCGTCCGTGGCCGGCTCCTGGCAGTCCTGCGGACAGAACTCTTCCTCGTCCAGCGCCGTCTGGCAGGTGCCGTCGCCGCATGTGCAGTCGCGGTCCACGCGTCGACCGTCACAGTATGCAGGGCATGTGCCGTCCCCGGTCCGGCATACGAGGGATGGAAGGGCGACATGGTCCTGTACGGTACGGCCGCCATCGAAGTGAAGCACCTGCACCCATGCGGCGTCTCGCGTGTATGGCAGCCATACCGTGCGGAGCACCCGTCGTGTCGCTGACCCGTTGCCTGAGAGATGGCCGCCGGAGCCTGATACGCTGAAGGTCGCGTCGAACCGGAGTTCCTCAAGCGTCTCGTTCTCAGCGTTCAGCAGCGCCACCCCGAACTCACCGTCGGGTACTGTCTCCGTGCGCTCCCCGCGCTTGAGGTATGCGTCGCCGACGGTGGCGGTGCCGTTGTCGAACACGTAGACCCCGACACTGATACTATCCCCGTACGTCGCCGCTGCTGCGGTCGGGAGTGCAAGGGCAACGAGCAGGAGGGGGAGGATGCGTCTCATGGGATGATGTGTTTCATGCAGGTCGAGTCCGCGGCGCTGAAGGAGGGAATCTCCGTCCAGTCCTCGTGGACGAACACCTCCTTGATACAGTCTTCCTCTTGGGGCTTGTAATCGTTTAGGGTGCCGACGTTCTGCATGTAGTCGCCGCTGTTCGTGCTACAGCTGTATTTCCTGGTGCCCCCACAGGTTGTCGCGCAGTTGTACGGCTCGATATGGTTGAACCCCCAGTTATGCGCGATCTCCTGCCCGGCCACGCCCGGCCCCCAGAGCGATCCGGGCCCGGGATTGACGCTTCCCTGTGCGAACGTCGTGGACGTGTACGAACCGCAGTACGCGAGCCCACAGCTGGTCACATCTTTGTACACGCCGACGGCGTGGTCGAAGTTCCCGCTCGCGTGCGCGTTCGCCTCGGATACCGCTAGATTGATATCGCCAACCGGACAGTCCGCCGATCCGCTCGACTGGATCTGTGAATTATCAACCTGTGCAGGGTCAAGAATCTCCACGCGGATACCGCTGCGTGACACGGGGAGGTCGTCCAGCCACAGCGGCAGGTACTGGTTGTTCACCCAGTCCCTGAAGGCGCCGTCCTCGGAGTCGCTGTACTGCAGCGGTACGAACACGAGGTACAGCCGGTCGACGAACCGGCACTCATCCTCGTCAGGGTCATATGTCAGGCCTGAGGGGCAGCAGTAGTTCTCCCCCGAGGCTGCACCGAGCCCCGGCGTGCAGGTCATGCTACCGCTGCATTCGAACTCCTGGTTGCAGCGGTCGGTCTCGTCCTGGACCCCGACGAAGCTCTGGTTGACGCACTGCCGGGCGACCGTGTCGACGGTCCCGTCGCCGCTGCCGCCGCGCGGCGAGTCGATATAGCCCGCTGCGGTGTAGCCTGGCTGGCAGTGGTCGGACGCGTCCTCGCCGACGGAGGGGCTGCACGGGCAGTCGCCGGGAGCGTTGCTACAGGTCTCGCCGTACTCGGGCTGGCAGACGCCGTTGATGCAGTTGCCGTCGGTGCAGAAGTCGTCCAGTGTGCCGGTGCTGCAGTTGCCGGCCGTAAGCCGCACGGTCCGCGGGGTGCGGCGGATGCAGATGGTGTTCGCGTCCTCGATGCGGGTGTTCTCGATGCGCACCGTCTCGAACCGCTGGCTGCGGACGTCCCGGTTCGGCAGCTGGACGGAGATGATACTTTCCTCCTGCACGGTGAGGACGTACTGGTCGATGCCGGGCCGGTACTCGACTGCTGTCGTCCCGTTCAGGCCCTGCATCTGTCCGATGCGGCTGGAGATGTCGTCGGCGATGTTCTCCTGTGAGCTGGCGAAGAAGCCGCCGGTCTGGAACCCGATGATGTTGCCGGCGACGAGCGCGAACAGGACTGCGACGCCGATGATACCGATGGCGAGTACGGACTCCGCGAGGACTGTGATGCCGCGTCGGTGTCGTCGTGTCATGGGTCTAGCGGCCGCGTGGTGTCGATGCTTGTTTGACAGAGCTGTGGCTCTGGCTGGGAGACACCGCAACTGCGCGGCGATGCGGGCAGGCAGCCCTGCACCGGTTCTAGCCGTGTATCGCAGCTGTATGTGTCCCCGTTCCCGGTGGTCGTGAACCGGTGGCTGAGGTCGATGCGCCAGCGGACCGGGGTCAGGTCATCGCTGCGGGGGACGGAGTCGAACTTTGTGTCGATGCACTGCAGGGTGTAGTCCATCTTGACGGTGAACTGCAGCCGCCACGAGTAGCGGCACTGGTAGTCCCAGCCGCCCGGACACCGGTTGCTCGTGTTGTCCGGCGGATGCCGGTTGTCGAGGACGGTGATGTCGACGCCGGGGAAGGTGGCGCCGTCCTTCTTGTTGTCGATGATGGTGCACTCGACCCCGGAGCCGTTGAAGTACTGTTCGGCTTCCTCTAGCTTTCGCATCTCCCGTCGCATTCCGTCGTCGACGGCAGACGACACCCAGCCGCAGTGACCCTCGCAGTTGTATGCCGGCGTCGGGTATTCGCAGTCCGCGGTGGTCGGCTCCCCTGGGAGGCACACTGTATTCACTTTCGCCTGGCTGTCTGGAACCTGGTTGCTGACCGCGGTCCGGGCCTCGTCGTTCTTGTCCTCGTTCTGCACCCACTGCCGCATCACGTCGTACATATACCAGAACCGGTCGTAGACGATGCGGTCCTTCCGCGTCACGTTTTCCGCGCGACGGGCGATGGTGCCGTCCCGGGTCGCGACGGAGACGTTCCCGATACGGAACGCCATGTCGAAATGGTCGTTGTCGGCCGTGTCCATCGGCGTCCGGTAGCCGGTCTCCACGCAGCGGATGTCCTCCGCCCGGTAGATATGGTTGTCGCGGATACCGTGCAGCTCGCTCATCCGTGTGGTAAAGTCCTGCCGCGTGAACTGCGCCGTGGTGTTCCGCACCCGCCGCACCGACGGAATCTGCTCGCTGCCCTGGCAGTACCAGTACCGGTACCGCACCGGCTCCTTCCGCCGGCCGGACATGTTCCCCGCCTCCCATGTCCCGTTCGTCCCTGCCATCCCGAACCCGGCCTGCAGGTAGAGAAGGCTGTTCTGCAGCCGGAAGTCGACGTCGTCGACACCGAACTGCGTGAGGAGATCCTCCTGCTCGCTGCTGCCGCCGGAGATGTTCGCCTGGAACCAGGAGATGCCGACGACCGATACCGCTATCACCATGAAGATGACGACGAGCGTGTTCATCCCGCGCCGTTTCACCGCCATCGCTGCAGGAACGCCTCCGTCCGGTTGTTCTTCGCGAGCGGGACATCCATCTGTGTCACGAGTATGTTTTCGACGTCATCCGGTGGTTCCGTCCCCGCTTCCAGCCGGACGCCGCCGGGTGCTGTCTCATTGCAGTCGACGTAGAAGTAGTAGCTGCCGGTGACCGTGCGGTTCAGTATCCGTTCAAGATACCGCTCCGGTTCGAATACAATCTGGTCGCTCTCAGACAGCACGTACCGGTGCCGCCGCGCTTGATCGCCGTACTCGCAGCCGTATGACAGCACCGTGGCAAGCTCCTCGTTTTCCTCCGCCGGCACCATGTACGAGATATCGTACAGTGGCAGCAGCAGCGCCCGGGCCTGGAACCCGGATGCTGACTCGATGAAGGTCTCGACGTTCTGCGTCGTGGTACTGGTCTGGGTGACGAACAGGAACAGGCTGAGCGCGGTGACGATGATGACGCCGAACATCACCTGCAGCGACGCACCCTGCCCAGTCCTAGTCACGGACGATCACCTCATCGCGTGCTGCCCAGTACGTCATCCGGAGCCGGTGGCTGCCGGGCCGCACCGTCACCGCGTTCGTATCTGCCCGCAGCACGACGCAGTGCTGGCCGTCGCCGGTCCCGATGCACGCGACGGGCTCGTCTGTCTCCCTGTCGGCGCCGTGCTCCAACACGGTGAAGTTGTGGTGGAACGCACCAACCATATAGTCGTCGTTCCCGTCGCTCGCCGTGATGGCTGTGCTCGTAAGCTGTTGGTCGCTGCAGCCGGGTGCAGTGCAGTCGACGGTCACCGGGTCGAGCTCCAGCGTCGGATCCTTCCGGTTGATCGCGATAAGCTGCAGGGTCGCACCGCGGTACCCCGTGAACTCCGCATCGGCGCCGGACAGCGTGAACGGGCCGCCGGTCCGCCGCCACTGTTCGTACCCGTTCACCCCGAGGATGAGGCCGTCATCGACCGTGACGCCACCGCCGCTCGGTGTGGTCAGCCGGTAGGTCGTCAGGGCCGGCCGCGCGACCGTCTTCCTCGTCGTCTCAAGCGGCTGTGACGTCCGCAGCAACAGTGTGGCGGTCACGTTCTCTCCGCGGCGCCGGCCGGTCGCCACCACCTGGTTGATGCCGCCGGCAAACCGCTCAAGGTCTCCAGCACGGAGCCGGATACGGAGTGTTCCCGGCGTTTTCAGGTCCTCTGAATGGTATATGGCGACCGGGTACTGCTGCACCAGCGTCTGGCTGCGGCCGTCCCCCACCGATCCCTGCCGCTCCCCGAACTGAAACCGCTGGTTATCGCAGGTGTCACTGAAGGTCTCCTGCTGCTGCTCGAACAGTCCGGAGATGAGCGATGGGATGGTCTCGGCCTCGCTGTACTGCAGCAGTTCGCCGCCAGTCCGTGTCGCCGCCAGCTCCATCAGTTCCTTGGCGTCGTTCTCGGTGTTATCGTCGTACAGGTCGGTGGCGCCATACTCCCACCCGTTCCGCGCCACGGCGTAGACGGTGACATCGCGCTCATCGGCGAGGGCGGTCACGTTGTCCACGATCTCCACCTCACCGTCCAGCAGGTCCGGGTTGGTGTCGTCCCGCCATGTCGTGTCCGATGTCGGGGGGTTACCGTCGCCGGTGCCGCCGGTCGGGTCATGATCTCCGAAGGTGAACAGCATCCGCCGCGTCGCGTCGCCCGACCAGTCGTGGTGCTCCAGCACCCACTTGGAGTAGACCCCCCACGCCTCGTACCCCGAATCCATGGAGGGCTGGTACTGGTCAAGCCCGACGCCGCTCCATGCCGTGATGCCTTTCCCGTATGGGCTCACGTCGACGGCGTTGTTGTCGCCGGCGGTCACGCATGACGGGACGCGGTCAGGAGACTGTGTATGGGCGTATTCGGTAGTGGAGCTGCCTGGAAGGGTCATCGGTTTCGCGACCCCGTTATAGTTATCCCCGGGCTGGCCGGGGGCGTAGATACTGGTGCGGACGCTGACGCCCTTGTCCGTCAGGTCGCTCTCGATATCTTCGATCTTGCTGCAGAGCGTGTTCCACTCCTCCTGGTAGCTGGCCGATGCATCAGCGACGAACACCATCTCGACGGTGCCACCGGTCCGCCGCTGCGGCGGCGGGGTGCATGTGCTGCCGCCGCCAACAGTGTTCGCGGTCTCGACAATCGCCTTCAAGATGCTGCTGAAGTCCTCGCTGACCGAGAACCACTTCCCGCCGGTCGTCTCCGCGATTTCACTGAATCCAGATTCCTGGCCTGAGACGGTATTGATTTCGATGCCCTGTGATGCTGCCTCCTCCGCCCACTCGAAGACGGACTGAGAGGTGTCGGAGTCCTTCGTCGCAGACTCTGTGGCAAGGATGATGAGGATGCGGCGTCGGCTTGGGTTCCAGTCGAACTCCTCGATCCCGTGTTTGATGGCGAGGTCCTCGGGTTCCTCCCCGCCATCGGTGCCGATGGCGTTCAGCCGGCTCTCGACGGTACTGATATCGGTTGTCAGACTGGTGTGGTCGTTGATGTAGTCGGAGGGAGGCGAGGCGTAGGTGAACAGGCCGACCCGGCTGCCCTGGGGGAGGTCGTCCATGAACGACCGGACGTTGTTCTTGACCGCGGAGATATATCCGCCCATGCTCCCCGAGTCGTCCAGAGCGAACACGACATCCACCGGACCACCCCCAACGCTGAACTGCTCGGCCTGCAGGAACTCCTGCTTCACGGTCACGTTGTAGCCGTACCGGAAATCCTCGGCACACGGCGGCTCGCGGAACCGGTAGTCGCGCTCGAACCGGGCCAGCTTGGTCTGGTTCAGCAGGACGCGGCCGCCCGAGACACCGCTACGGACACGGAGGCAGTCGGTCAGCCGCTGGAAGTCCTGCCGGGCCTGCTGCTGGAAGTCCAGCCGGGTCTCGCTCTCCTGCACCCCGGTCTGGAAGTTGAGCACGGACTGGATGAGGAGGATGAGCAGGATGCCGAACATGATGACGAGTACCGGCTTCAGGTAGGTGCCGAACTGGCCGGGACGGTCGTGCACAGCGGAGGCCTCCGGACATTGATGCCCGCGGCTCGTATTAATAGGCTGCGGCCGGCTACCCCGGGACGATGGACAGGTAGATGAGCCCGCCCAGCACCACCACCGCCGCGACGAACCCAGCGACCACGGCCATCACGGGCCACGCACCGCCATCACCGCCGTCGGATGTGTCCGTGCCGTCGACGGGGCCGGCCGGGCCGCGGTCCGGCTCCACCGGTGGGTCCTGGATGTGTGCCGTCCACTGCTGCGTGGTGTTGGCGTACAGCACCGCGTCGGCGGCGTGCTCTGAGTACGGGAAGATGAGCGTCCGCTCCACCTCGTCCCGCATCCGGTTCGGAGCGCCCTCGACGTGGACGAGCCGGTCGAAGGTGAACCGCCGGGAGTACACGGTGTCGCCGTCGCGGTCCACCAGCCGCAGCAGGTAGGGGCCCTGGTTCCCTGGCAGCTGCGGCGGGTATCCCTGTGTCACGGTCGTGTCGCTGATGGTGGCGTTTCCGTGATCATACCGCGCCGTGACGTGGATGACCTGCTCGGCGGCGCCAGCCACCGGTGCGAGCAGGATTGCGGACAGCACCAAGACAGTGAGCCGTGTCATCCGCCGCCACCTCCCTCGTAGACCGGGTTCTGCTCCATGAAGTAGCTGATGCGGGCCTTGTGGTTCTCGAACAGGACGGGATCGTTACCCTTCATGAGGGAGAAATCCCATGAGCCGTCCCCCTGGATGATGTACCCGCCTGCCGCGGTCTGGTGGTAGCAGTTTGACGGCCCGAGCGTGTTGTAAAGCGTGTTTACGGCGTCGAGACAGCTGCTCTCCTGCTCCCAGGTGTTGGTGTAGTTCGTGGCGTCGAACGTGGAGCTATCCATGTCGTCGAACAGGTGCGGGCTGAACGCGCCCGTGATCACGATGTCGCCGCCGTACTCGTCGTCGAACCCGTAGACGAGATGGCCGAGTTCGTGTGCGAAGGTGTCCGGGTTGCCGGTGTTACCGACATCGATGACCGTGTACCACCCAGCCATGTACGCCCGGAACTGCTCCGCTGACAGGATGATGAGTGCTGCCCGACCACCCTTCAGCGTGTCCGTCTGCTGGAACAGCTGCGGATCCAGATTGGTTAGCTCCGGGCAGTCCTCGGTGTCCCCGAATCCGTCAATCCCGCTGCAGATTTCGTCCGCAGTGTCGAGGATATACCAGTTGTAGTAGTCACGGTACTGGCCGACGTGGTCCATGTCCTCTTCGTCGAACCACCACTCGATGTGCGAGTCGAGGGTAGAGCGGAGCTCACTGTCAGTGAGTTCGTGGCCGTAGACGATGAGGTTGATCTTCCGCCGCGGGTCGCCGCTGGTGCGGTACGGCGTGAGAAGCGGATCGGGGTTCAGCAGCATCGGGCCGACCTCCTGTGTACGGCTGTTACCGGCACCGTCCTCGACGGTGACGGTGAAGTTCCCGAATCCCTCTTCCGGGTCCGTGACCGTGACCTCTTCGCGGATGGAGACTGCTGGCGCACCGCTGACACGTCCTGTACCGCGAGGACGGCCGCGGAAAGAGATGTTGTACCAGATTGATGTCCCTAGGTCGTCCTCCGCGGACAGCTCAACGGTCGCGGTATCGCTGGTTACGCTCGCAATCTCGAAGTCATCAATGTGGGGCGCCGTCGTGTCCTGCACCATCTGGACTGTCTCGAGCGGCTCGGACAGCACTGTCCCATCTGTAAGCTCCACGTTGAAGGTGACCTGCGCGCTATCCCCGTCGATGTCAGCCGGCGTCACGTTCCCCGCCCACCGCGCCATCCGCTCCGGCGGCAGCTCCTCCCGGTAGATGAAGTCCGCCCAGTCATTGCCGAGATCCTCCACCCATCCGATGCGATCGCCGGACGCGTCCGTGAAGTAGGCATCCTGGATATCCGCATTGGTGAAGCCGGCCTTTGAGACGCCGATGAGTCCCGCGGACCAGTAGGTGTGGTTTGTCAGCCGGCCTCCTGTCGGCGAGTTGTGCGCTGTCTGGTTCATCCGGCGGTCGCTGTAGAGCCGGGTCGCCGATTCCGTCGGGCTTTGAAGGCTGCGGTACTGCTGGGTCGCTGTGACGGTGACACGGTCCCCGCGCTGCAGGGAGAACCGTTCCACGGTCGAACACCGGCGCGTACAGGATGTCGAGAACGTCCGCTCCAGCCGCGTGCTGCCACCGTTTACCACACGCATCGTCATGTTGATGGTGGTCGTGGCCGGGAACCCTGTCGTGTCGAGCGAGACGTTGACGCCGTCGTTCCCCGGCAGGAACGCGAGCGACATGTCGGGCCGCAGCGGCGTGCGCAGTATCTCTATCGTCTTCAGCGGCTCCTGGGCGGTCTGTCCGCCCTTCCGGAACACGATGGTGACCGCGTAGTCACCGACGGTGTCGCTGATGTCGATGGTGTTGCCGTAGACACCGTCACCGGCGCTGCCGTCGCCGTGCGCACCGTCGTCGAACAGCAGCGTCTTGTTCCCGCCCATCACCCAGGACACGTTGTCCGCGTTGGTCGCAATCTTCAGTCGCGGGTTGAGCACGTCACGGTCCGTCACGCGGTCCGGCGTCCGGTCGTCCTGGATGTCGTACGTCAGGGGGCCGGTGCCGGGCACGGTCAACTGCTGCTGCGTCGTGGATAACAGCCCGCTTTCCTCCGTACACTCCACGGTCGTGGTGTAGGTCCCGTCGCTCCCGTACGTGTGCCGGACGGTCCGCTGCATGCGGCTGCCGTTCGCGGACAGGGTCATGTCGTAGGCACCGTCACTCTCCCAGTCGATGCGGCAGTCCCGCAGCGGGCTCTCGCCCGACCGCGCCGTGAACTGTGCCTGGATGGTGCGGTCCGTGGCG